>JBATAV010000691.1:0-9833 GCA_049662025.1 Paracoccaceae bacterium
ACCGCGCCGATGGCTCGGCTGCTGCGGCACCTGCCGTGCCGCCGCTGGATGGCACCCAACCCGCTGTGCGCCCGCGCGGCAGCGCCCCCGCCGGGATCAAGGAAGAATCGGGCGAGATGGTTCATGCCAGCCATACCGGCATTTCCGACGAACAGGATTTCGAAGCGGTGAAATCGCGCGAAAGCATCGCCAGCGACAAGGAGCGGATCGAGAACAACCGCGCCCAGTATGTCGTGGTGCAACCCAAGGACCTGCCGGTTCGTCCCGGCGACACCGGCCCCAACATCGTCGAATTCGCGCTGGCCACCACCAACAGCCCCGGCACCCAGCTTTATTCGCGCAAATCTCTGATCAAGAAGGATCTTCTGATCACCTGCGCCAAATATGGCTCTCCCGACCTGGCCCAGCAGGAATTTCTGGCCAAGGGTGGGCCGGAAAAGGACAAGCTGGGCCTTGATCCCGATGGCGACGGCTTCGCCTGCGACTGGGATCCGCGCCCGTTCCGCACCGCGCTGCAGTGACGCGAAAGGCGGCGGGCTTCCCCTCGCCGAATTTCGGCGAACGCCGGGGCGGCCTGCGCCCCTCGCTGGTGGTGATCCATTACACGGCGATGGCCGGTTGCGCCGAGGCGCGCGACCGGCTTTGCGATCCGTCGGCCGAGGTTTCGGCCCATTGGCTTGTTGACCGCGATGGCCGGGCCGAGCAGCTGGTGGATGAAGCCTTGCGGGCCTGGCATGCCGGCGCCGGCGAATGGGCGGGGCAGGGCGACGTCAACTCGCGTTCGATCGGGATCGAGTTGCAGAACACCGGGGCCGAGCCTTTCCCCGAGCCGCAGATGGCCGCGCTGGAGCGGCTGCTTTCCGGCGTCCTGAAACGCTGGAATATCCCGCCGCAGGGCGTGATCGGCCATTCCGACATGGCCCCCGCCCGCAAGGCCGACCCGGGGCCACGCTTCGACTGGCAACGGCTGGCGCTGCAGCGGCTGTCGGTCTGGCCCGAACCGCGCCATCCCGGCGATTTCCGCGCCGATGTGTGCCGCTTTGGCTACCCGCAGGCCGATGATGCCACTTTGCTGCGCGCCTTCCGTCTGCGTTTCCGCCCCTGGGCACAAGGCCCTCAGGACGCCACCGATGCCGCCCTGGTCGCCGATCTGGCGGCGCGCTTTGCCCCGGTGCTTCGGGATTGACGCCCGCAGGGCGAGGGCTTAAGTCGCTGATCGCGCGGATGGTCGGACGGCCGCGGGCCCGCAAGGGTTCGAGGAAAGTCCGGACTCCATGAAACAAGGGTGCCGGGTAACGCCCGGCGGGGGCAACCCCAGGGAAAGCGCCACAGAGAAGAGACTACCTCCGTTCGCGGGGGAAAAGGTGAAACGGTGGGGTAAAAGCCCACCGCGGGACTGGCAACAGGACCGGCACGGCAAGCCCCACCCGGAGCAATGCCAAATAGGGGCCTCGCGCGGGGCTGGTCCGGGAAACCGGATACCGCCGCAGGGACGCTTCAGCCCGAGAGGCCCGGGTTGGCAGCTATAGGCGCGTCGGTAACGGCGCGTTCAGAGGAATGGTCGTCAAGGGGGGCAACCCCTGAACAGAATCCGGCTTACAGACCATCCGCGCACCTTTTGCAGCCGGAAAAGAACGGGGCGCTGCTCCCTCGCCCGTTGCGGGCTTACCCCCGGAGTATTTCGGCCAGGATGAATTCGCCCGGGCTTCATCTTGGTTCAAATACTCTCCGCGCGGAGCGCAGGTCCGAGCCGGTTGGCCGGAACGGCCAGAGGCGAGACGAGAGTCTTGCGGCGAAGCCGCGCAATTTGATTACCCGGTTTTGCCCCGCCATGCGGTTTCGCTGTTGACTCCGGCAGACGCGCGGCTAAAAGGCGGGCTTCAAGGATTTTCCGGGGGCGCAGGACACCGCCTTCCCCGATGCAGGAGCGACGACCATGGCGAAGCCGGTGACGATCAAGATCCGCCTGAACTCGACGGCAGGCACCGGGCACTTCTATGTGACCAAGAAGAACGCCCGCACCATGACCGAAAAGATGGTCGTGAAGAAATACGACCCCGTCAAGCGGGAGCATGTGGAATACAAGGAAGGCAAGATCAAGTAGGATCTGCCGCCGTACAGCGCTGTCAGGGCCGCCCCTTTGGGCGGCCTTTTCGTTTGTTCGGCGCATCGGTAAGCGGGCGCTGATGGCCCGGCGACCGGCTTCTCTTGACCTTTGCCGCACTGCGGCGCCCTCTCGCGCGAAAGCCAAGGGGGCACGATGGAACGGAATCACCGAGAAGAACATTACATGTCCCGCGTCGGCTGGCTGCGCGCGGCTGTGCTGGGGGCCAACGACGGCATCGTATCAACCGCCTCGCTGATCGTGGGGGTGGCCGCTGCATCCGGCCGAGCCGAAGTGTTGGTGGCGGGCGCGGCAGGTCTGGCTGCCGGCGCGCTCAGCATGGCGGCGGGGGAATATGTCTCGGTCTCGTCGCAGGCCGATACCGAAGAGGCCGACATCGCCCGGGAGAAGGCCGAGATCGACGCGGATCCGGCCGAGGAGCTGCGGGCTCTGGCGACGATCTATGAAGATCGCGGCGTGCCCGCCGATCTGGCCCGGAAAGTCGCCGAAGCGCTGCATGCCAAGGATGCCCTGGCTGCGCATGTGCGCGACGAACTGGGCATTCATGGCCATACCGAGGCGCAGCCGCTGGTCGCCGCTGCGGCCTCTGCGCTGACCTTCGCGGTGGGCGCGGCGTTGCCCCTGGTCACTGCGGCCCTGGTGCCCGAGGCGGCAATCAGCCTGTGGGTCACATCGTTGTCGCTGATCTTCCTGGCCGCGCTCGGCGCTGTCGGGGCCCGTGCGGGTGGCGCTGCGGTTCCCCGCGCGGTGGCAAGGGTTACCTTCTGGGGGGCTGCTGCGATGGCGGTGACCTGGGCCGTGGGCCATTTTTTCGGCGCGGTAGTCTAAGCTCAAAAGCAAATGGGCCGGGGTTTCCCCCGGCCCATCGCGGTCCGTCTCAGGCCTGCGTCACTCGCGGTTGCCCATGAACTGCAGCAGGAACATGAACAGGTTGATGAAGTCGAGATACAGGTTCAGCGCGCCCATGATCGCGGACTTGCCCAACCACTCCTGATCCATGGCTGCCGCATGCTCGACATAGGTGGTCTTGATCTTCTGCGTGTCCCAGGCGGTCAGGCCGGCGAAGATCAACACGCCGATCGCCGAGATTGCGAAGGCCAGGCCGTCGGAATGCAGGAACAGGTTGACGACCATCGCGACGATCAGCCCGATCAGGCCCATCATCAGGAAGGCACCCATCGCGCTGAGGTCGCGCTTGGTCACATAGCCGTAAAGCGACAGCGAGGCGAAGGCGATCGAGGTCACGAGGAAGGTCTGCGCGATCGAAGCGCCGGTGAACACCAGGAAGATCGAGCTGAGCGACAGCCCCATCAGCGCTGCAAAGGCGTAGAAGTACAGCTGCGCTGCAGCCGCCGACAGCCGGTTGATCAGCGCGCCGAAGGCGAAGACCATCGCCAAGGGGGCGAACATCACCAGCCACTTCAGCGGCGAGGCATAGATTGCCGAACCGAAGCTGTTGATCAGCGTGCCATTCGGCAACTGCATCACCGCGTCGGCGGGGTTGGTCGTGGTGGCCAGCCCGGCAATCGCCCAGGCGGCGGCACCGGTCACCAGCATGGCCACGGACATCAGCCCGTAAACCTTGTTCATATGGGCGCGAAGCCCCACGTCGATCTGCGCGCGGGCGCCGACGCCAACGCCGCGGATCGTGTCGAATTCAGCCATCTCAGCCTCCGATGTTGTCCTTGACGGCAACGCCTGTTGAGAGAGCGTGGCCACATGGGTGGAATATCGGCATTCCGGCACGGGAATTCAAGGTTTTCCGGCAGTGCCGCCCGCGCGGCCGAGATTGACCTTCATCTGCGCCAGTGGGCGGGCACATCCCAGGTGGGGCGGGCGGCTTCGGCACGGGCCTCATCGGCGGTGATGCCGATGTCGCGCAGCAGGTGTTCGTCCAGTTGCAACAGCCGGGCACGCTGGCGGCGCAGGGCGAAAATCTGCACCAGCCGGCGCAACAGGCCAGGGCGGCGGCGGCGGGGCAGGACATGCGGGCAAGCAAGGGCGGTCATGGCGGTTTCTCCATCGCGGTTCGTGAAGCGTGTCTATTGGCACATCATTTCTGTTGATGATCATGCGGTGTCGTGGTTCATTATAGAAATGAATGCTTTTGATCCTTGTCATCAGGAACCGTGATATGCCCCGCAATCTGGACATGACCGCGCTGCGTGCTTTCATCACGGTTGCCGATACCGGCGGGGTGACGCGGGCCTCAAACCTGCTGAACCTGACGCAATCGGCGGTTTCCATGCAGATCAAGCGGCTGGAGGAAGGCCTCGGGCGCAGCTTCTTTTCCCGTGCCGCGCGCAAGTTGACGCTGACGCCCGAGGGCGAGCAGCTTTTGTCCTATGCCCGACGGATGATCGCGCTGAATGACGAGGTGCTGTCGCGGCTGACCGATGCCGGCTTTGAGGGAGAGCTGCGCCTCGGCGTGCCGCATGACATCGTCTATCCGCAGGTTCCCGGCATCCTGAAGGCATTGGCCAGCGAATATCCGCGGGTGCGCATCCGGCTGGCGTCGCTTTACACGCTGTCGCTGAAACAGGCCTTTGCGCGTGGCGAATACGACATCATCCTGACCACCGAAGACACGCCGGGGCCGGGGGGCGAGGTGCTGGCCCGGCGCGATCTGCTCTGGGTGGGGGCGCCGCAGGGCACGGCCTGGCAGCGCCGGCCGCTGCGGCTGGGCTTCAAGGACACCTGCATTTTTCGCCCCGTCACGCAGGCTGCGCTGGATAGCGCCGGGATTCCCTGGGAAATGGGCTTCGAAGGCGAGTGCGAGCAGGTGATCGAGGCGACTGTGGCTGCCGATCTTGCTGTTTCGGTGCGGATGCAGGGCGCCATTCCGCCGGGGGCCGAGGTGATCGGGCCGGGCAACGCGCTGCCGGCGCTGGGGGCGATCGGCATCTGCCTTTACAATGCGGGGCAGCAAAAGGGCGAAGTCGTGGACGCGCTGCTGGCGCAGATCCGCAACGCCTATTGTTGCTGAGCGGGTCTCAGGGCACCAGCACCAGCTTGCCGGTGGCGCGGCGGTCGCGGATCATCTGAAACCCGTCCAGCAGCCGCTCGAACGGCAGTTCGGCCGAGATATGCGGATGCAACCGGCCTTCGCCATACCAGCCCAGCAGCGTCGCCAGCGATGCAGTCAGGACTTCGGGCGCAAAGGCCAGATAGCCGCCCCACCACAACCCGATCACGCTGACGTTGCGCACCAGAAGCTGGTTCAGCGCCACCTTCGGCACCTCGCCCCCGGCAAAGCCGATGGCCAGCATCCGCCCGCCCGGACGGGTGGCGCGCAGCGCGGCGTCAAATCCCGGCCCTCCCACCGTGTCAAAGACCACATCCACCCCGCCCAGATCGCGCAAAGCCTGCTTCAGGTCGGGGTGATCGGCCTCGATCACCGCATCTGCCCCGGCGGCACGAACAAGGGCGGCCTTTTCGGCGCCACGCACCTGGGCAATGACCCGTGCGCCCATCAGATGCCCGATTTCAACCGCCGTCAGCCCGACGCCACCCGCAGCGCCGGTGACGAACAGCGTCTCGCCAGGCGCAAGGGCGGCCTTGTGGACCAGCGCGAGATGTGCGGTGCCATAGGCAATCTGAAACGCCGCGGCATGGGCAAAGGGCATCGCATCTGGCAGCGTCAGCAGACGGTCTACCGGGACGCAGGCATAGTCGGCAAAGGCGCCGTTGGGCACGAAGGCTGCCACGCGGGCACCCGCAGGTGGACCCTCGGTGCCCGGCCCCAGCGCCTCGACCGTTCCGGCCAGTTCAAGTCCGGGTACAAAGGGCAGGGCGGGGCGGTCCTGATAGCGCCCCTCGGCCATCAAGAGATCGGCAAAGTTCAGCCCTGCCGCGCCCAGTCGCAGCAGCGCCTGTCCCGAGGACGGTTCGGGGCGTGGCAGGCGGGTCAGGCGGGGGGGCTGGCCAAGGGTCTCGACAATCCAGGCTTTCACGGCAGGCTCCTGCGGGCATTTGCGGCAGCGGCAGGCTAGCCCGCTGCCGTCGCGGACTCCAGAGCCTGGTAGACAGGTGGGTTTCTTGCAAAATGCAATTTAATCGCATAATATGATTGCAAAACGGAAAACTCCCATAAGGCGAGTGAAGCGCGGTCTTGGCGCGCTAGAGTGTTAACCTTGTCAGGGCGCAGAGTTGTTATACAAGCGGATAATTGCACCTATCTAAATGGACAGGTTTTGACAGGCATTGCAGATTTATCCGAATCTTTTCAGAAATCCCACATTTTGGCACGATTTATGCTTATTAGAAAGCAGGGGCCTTTGCGTATCAGCGCAGTATTACGGAGTTAAGAATGAAGCACCCGGTTGACGCCCACGTTGGAAAACGTATCCGCCATCGCCGCTGGATGGTTGGCATGACCCAACAACAACTTGCCGAAAAGGTCGGGATCAAATTCCAGCAGATCCAGAAATATGAAACCGGGATGAACCGGGTCAGCGCCTCGCGGCTGTGGGACGTCGCGGATGCGCTGGGGGTGCAGATTTGCTTTTTCTTCGAAGGGCTGTCGGACGACCAACCCGCCCAGACGGCACAGGGCGACATCCTGGCCGACAAGGAGGCGCTGGAACTGGTGCGTTCCTACTATGCCATTCCCGAAGCACAACGCCGCCGTCTGTTCGATCTGGCGCGTGTTCTGTCGGAAGCGGCCTGATCCATCCCTATTTCCGCCCCCCGGGGCAGAGAGGACCGCTTGACCGCTGCCTCGGCGCCCGCTAGCGCCGGGGCAGAGGTATTTTCAGGACAGGGGCAGAATCATGCGAGTGTCGTCAAGCGAAGCGGCCGAATTGGTGGCGACGGCGCATTCTCTTGCCGATGCGGCGCGGGCGGCAACGCTCTTGCACTTTCGCACGGACGGGCTGGCGGCGGACTCCAAAGAGACAGCGCGGTTTGATCCCGTGACCGTGGCGGATCGGCTGTCCGAGGAACGGATGCGGGCGATCCTGGCCGAGCGACGGCCGCATGACGGCATTCTGGGTGAGGAATTCGGCGCGGTCGCGGGCAGCAGCGGGCTGACCTGGGTGCTGGACCCGATCGACGGCACCCGCGGCTATCTCTCGGGCACGCCGACCTGGGGGGTGCTGATTTCGGTCCGCGACGCGGCGGGGCCGCTTTATGGCATCATCGACCAGCCCTATATCGGCGAGCGGTTCGAGGGCGGTCTGGGCCGGGCCGTGGTGAATGGTCCGATGGGGCGCGCCTCGCTGCGGGCCCGTCCGGCGCGGCCGCTGGCCGAGGCGATCCTGTTCACCACCTTCCCCGAGGTCGGCACCGCCGACGAAGGCGCGGCCTTCCGGCGGGTGGCGAAGGGGGTCAGGCTGGTGCGCTATGGCATAGATTGCTATGCCTACGCGCTGATTGCGGCGGGGCAGATCGATCTGGTGATCGAGGCAGGATTGCAGGCCTATGACGTGCAGGCGCCCATCGCGGTGATCGAGGCGGCGGGCGGGGTGATGACCGATTGGCAGGGTGGCCCGGTGCATGACGGCGGGCGGGTTCTGGCCGCATCCTGCCCGGCGCTGCATGCCGAGGCGCTGGCGCTGCTGAACCAGAGGTGAAGCAATTGAGCGCCTGCCGGCGCAAGACTTTTTGTTCGGGCGGTGGTGCGCTGGTTGGGACGGTGGCTGATGAGGGGCACTGCCCCTCAAACTCCCCGGAATACTTTTGCCAAGATGAAGATGGTTGAGAGGCGTGTTCCTGGCGGGTAGACTGGGCCTGCGGAGCCCGAGTCCTTTTCCCCTTCTGTCGGTCCGTCGGTTCGTTCCACCGAAGGGGTATGGGGGGAACGATGGCTGATATCCTGATCCGCAAGGCTGACGTGGTGGTGTCGATGGATGCCGCGCGGCACGAGATTGCCGGCGGCGATGTCTTGATCCGGGGTGGCATGGTGGCTGCGGTGGGCGTGGGGCTGCAGGCGCCGGGGGCCGAGGTGGTCGAGGCGGCGGGGTGTGTGGTGACCCCTGGGCTGGTGAACACGCATCACCATCTGTACCAGACGCTGACGCGGGCGGTGCCGGGCGGGCAGGATGCGTTGCTGTTCGGCTGGCTGAAGACGCTGTATCCGATCTGGGCGCGGTTCGGGCCGGAGGAGATGTTTGTCTCAGCGCAAGTGGGGTTGGCGGAACTGGCGCTGTCGGGCTGCTCGCTGACTTCGGATCATCTGTATCTTTATCCCAATGGGGCACGGCTGGAGGATACGATCCATGCGGCCGCCGAGGTCGGCCTGCGCTTTCACCCGACGCGCGGGGCGATGAGCATTGGCGAGTCTGCGGGCGGGTTGCCGCCGGACAGTCTGGTGGAGCGGGAAGCGGCCATTCTGGAGGATATGATCCGGGTGGTAGATGCGTTTCACGATCCGGCCGAGGGCGCTATGGTGCGCGTGGGGCTGGCGCCTTGTTCGCCGTTCTCGGTCAGCCGCGATCTGATGCGTGAGGCGGCGGTGCTAGCGCGCGACAAGGGGGTGATGCTGCACACCCATCTGGCCGAGAATGACGAGGATATCGCCTATTCGCTGGCGTCGTTCGGTTGCCGTCCGGGACAATATGCCGAGGATCTGGGCTGGGTGGGCGAAGATGTCTGGCATGCCCATTGCGTGAAACTGGATGCGGGCGAGATCGGGTTGTTCGCGCGCTCGGGCACCGGGGTGGCGCATTGTCCTTGTTCCAACTGCCGGTTGGGGTCGGGGATCGCTCCGGTTCGGGCGATGCGGGATGCGGGGGTGAAGGTGGGGCTGGGCGTCGACGGGTCGGCAAGCAACGACGCGGGCAATCTGGCGGGCGAGATGCGGGCGGCGATGCTGTTGCAGCGGGTGGCGCGGGGGGCAGATGCGATGTCGGCGCGCGAGGTGCTGGAGATAGCCACGCTGGGCGGGGCGCGGGTGCTGGGGCGGGGCGACTGCGGGTCCCTGGAGCCGGACAAGCGGGCGGATGTGGCGATCTGGGATGTCGGCGGCATCGAGGCGGCGGGGGCCTGGGATCCGGTCGCGGCGCTGGTTCTTTGCGGGCCGCAAAGGGTGCGCGACCTTTTCGTCGAGGGGCGGCAGGTGGTGCGGGGGGGGCAGGTGGTGACGCTGGATCCGGGGCGCGTGATCGCGCGGCAGAACCTTCTGGCGGCGCGGCTGATGGGGTAGCGTCCCGACTCGGGACGCCGGGGCGGCGCAAGCAATATCAAGGGCTTGCGGGGGCGAAATTAACCCCGCGTTAACCTTTAGCGCCGGTCGCCGAAGCCGATCAGCGCACAGAACAGCAGCACCAGCGCGCCGCCCGCCCAGGCAAAGGCGCCCATGCCGAAGACCTGCGGCGAGGCTTTGGCGAATTCGACCAGATCCGCCGCGCCGGGCAGCGAAATGCCAAGCCCCGCCGCCTGCTCTTTCATCTTCAACAGCGCATAGCCCAGCAGGCCGATTGCCCCGCCGCCAGCCAGAAACGCCAGCAACCGCGACGGCGCGCCGAGCAGCGCCAGCACGCCGAACAGCGCAGCCAGCGCAAAGGTGGCCAGGAAGGCCAGAAACACCGGCGCGCTGCTGGTGGCAAAGGTTTTCAGCCCATCGACGCTGAGGTCCAGTCCCTTCACCATATCCCAGGGCACCAGCCGCCCCGCCGAAGTTTCAGGGTTGAGCCAGGGCAGGAACAGGCCGACGACCATGGCAATGGCGGCAAGGATGGCAAGGGCGCGCATGGGGCTCTCCGGGGTC
>JBATAV010000692.1:0-7376 GCA_049662025.1 Paracoccaceae bacterium
GTTCCACCACCGCCACCGTGCCCGCCAGCCCGCCCGCCCCCGCGGTCAGATGCTCGGGGCGAATGCCGTAGGTAACTTCGCGGCCCTCGGCCAGCCGCATTCCGGTCGGCAGCGGCAACTGCGCGCCCGCCACCTCGACCGCTCCGCCCTTGACCACACCGGCCATCATGTTCATCGACGGGCTGCCGATGAAACCGGCGACAAAGACATTCGCGGGACGGTCATAAAGCTCCAGCGGCGCGCCCACCTGCTCGATCCGGCCGGCGTTCAGCACCACGATCCGGTCGGCCATGGTCATCGCCTCGATCTGGTCATGCGTCACATAGACCGTGGTGGTCTTCAGCCGCTGGTGCAACTCGCGGATCTCGGTGCGCATCTGCACCCGCAGTTTCGCGTCCAGATTCGACAGCGGCTCGTCGAACAGAAACACCTGCGGATCGCGCACGATGGCGCGGCCCATCGCCACCCGCTGACGCTGGCCGCCCGACAGCGCACGCGGATAGCGGTCAAGGTACGGCGTCAGGCCCAGGATCTCGGCCGCCCGCGCCACCTTGGCGTCGATCTCAGGCCTGGCCATGCCGCGCATCTTCAGCGCGAATCCCATGTTGGCGCCCACCGTCTTGTGCGGATAAAGCGCGTAGTTCTGGAACACCATGGCGATGTCGCGCTCGGATGGCGGCAGGTTGTTCACCCGGCGCTCGCCGATCATCACATCGCCCGAGGTCACCTCCTCCAGCCCCGCGATCATCCGCAGAAGCGTGGACTTGCCGCAGCCCGACGGCCCGACCAGCACCGCGAATTCCCCGTCGGGGATGTCGAGGTCCAGGCCATGAACCACCTGCAGCCCGCCATAGGCCTTGGTCAGCGAACGGATCGTCACTTCGGCCATTGGGCCACGCCTCCCCTTTTACTCGCGCCAGACTATGCCAAGGGCAAAGCGGCTGTCCACCGGCTGATCATACTAACATGTTAGAATCTTGACAGCCCCCCGCATGGGCTGCGAAGGTTGCGCCAAGGTGAAGCTGCCGCAAGGGGTTGGGAGGCCCCGGACACCCGCAGACAAACGCAGGCAAAAGCCAGGCGTCGCGACTGCCCGCGGCCAGCGGCGGCTTTTTCCGGCACGACATTGCAAAGACCGACAATCGCCCTGCCCGTCGACCGGGAAATGGGGCACCAATGGGAGGACTGATCGTGAAAGTAGAGCTTTACGACTATGCCAGCCGGGTTTCCCGGCGCCGATTCCTGAAGGGCGCGACAGCACTTGGCGCGGCTGCGGCGCTGCCCGCGGGCCTGGCCCCGCGCATGGCCAGCGCTCAGGACAACCTGCGCGCCCAGATCCTGGCCATTCCCGGCGTGGGTGCGGGCAGCCCGACCGATGCCGACTGGCAGAAGGTGGGCGAATTGTGCCTCGGCGCCACCAAGGCCAATGTGGCCGAGGGCGAATTCGCCGGGGTCGAGCTGACCTTCATGGGTCTGAACAACCAGAACCTGCACAATTTCCTGTTCCGCGGCTTCCTTGCCCCGTGGGAGGCCTATACCGGCGCCAAGATCAACTGGATCGATCTCGCCCAGGCCGACTACAACGCGCGGCTCCAGCAGTCGATCGCCACCGGCACGGTCGATTTCGACATCATGGAAATGGGTGCGCCGTTTGAAGGCGACACCGCCGGGCGCGGCCTGCTGGACGAGATGCCGGACTGGGTCGCCACCCAGATCGACGCCGCTGACCTGGTGAACTACCTCAAGCCCCCGGTCGGCACCTGGAACGGCAAGACCTACCGGGTTACCGTCGATGGCGATTGCCATACCTTCAGCTACCGCAAGGACTATTTCGGCGAGGGCGGCATCGGCGGCGCCGAAGTGCCGAAGACCTGGCAGCAGGTCGACGAAGTCTCCAAGGCCGTGCTGGGCAAGACCGATCCGCTGACCGGCCTGCCCGCCTTCGGCTATCTCGACCCGTTGAAGGGCTGGGGCGGCTTCGGCTTCTACTTCATCGAGAACCGCGCTGCGGCCTATGTAAAGCACCCCAACGACAAGGCCTGGCTGTTCGACCCCGACACCATGAAGCCGCGCGTCAACAACCCCGGCTGGGTGCAGGCCATCCAGGACGTGATGGACCTGATCGCCGCCAATGCCTACCCCGCCGACCAGATCAACGCCGACCCCGGCACCACCGCCTTCAGCCAGTTCCTGGCCGGCACCGGCTCGATGCTGATGTGGTGGGGCGACGTCGGCTCGATGGCGCGCACCTCGGACACTTCGGTGGTGGGCGACGTGGTCGGCTTCGGCATCAACCGCGGCTCTGACCGGGTCTACAACGCGACCACCGCCGCCTGGGAGGAAACCTACAACGAAGCCCCCAACATGGCCTATATCGGCTGGGGCGTCTACGTCACCTCGAACGTCAAGGGCGACGAGAAAAGGCGCAAGGCGGCCTGGTCGGCGGCAGCCCATCTGGGCGGCAAGGATCTGTCGTTGTGGACCTCGGCCTATCCGTCGGGCTTCCAGCCCTACCGCAACTCGCACTTCCAATATGATGAATGGGAGGCGGCGGGTTACGACCGGGCCTATATCGAGGATTACCTCGGCTCGAACCTCGACAGCTACAACCACCCCAACGCCGCGATCGAGCCGCGGATCCCCGGCATCTTCCAGTATTACTCGGTCGCCGAGGACGAATTGTCCAAGGGCTTTGCCGGGCAATACAAGTCGGCCCAGGAAACCGCCGATGCCATCGCGGCGGCCTGGGAGAAGATCACCGACCAGATCGGCCGCGACAGCCAGATCGCCCTTTACAAGGCGTCCCTGGGGATGTGAGGCCGCGCCCCTTCGGGGGCCACAAACAACCGGGCGCGCGGGCGGACTTCCCCCGCGCGTCCGCATCTGAAAGGCGGGCAGGTCAGTGAGCGGCGACCAACTTCATGTCGTAACCAATGAAACCATCACCGACGGGCGCCGCAGGCTGGGCCGGGGCCTGATCTGGGGCTCGGCCGCCGTTCTTGCCGCCGTCGCGGCGATGCAGACCGCCCAGCACATGGGGGCGGCCGATTTCGGCTTTCAGAACTGGCGCCCCACCCTCTACGCCTACGCCTTCTGGGCCACCTGCCTGTGCATCGGCCAGGTGGTGATCCGCGGCGAGCAGGGCAAGCGCACGCTGTTCGTGTTGCCCGCCGCGCTGTTTGTCGTCTCGCTGACGGTGTTTCCGCTGCTCTTCGGGCTGATCATCGCCTTTTCCAGCTGGAACCTTTCCAGCCCCGCAGGCCGCGTCTTCAACGGCTTTGCCAATATCCGCCATATGTGGAACGATCCGTTCTACTGGAACGCGCTTGTCAACATGGTCTGGTATGTGCTTGCAATCGCAGTCGAATACACAATTGCCTTTGGTCTGGCGCTGCTGCTGTCGGGCCAGATCCGGGCGCGCAAGTTCTTTCGCGTCGCCTTCCTCTTGCCCCTGATGCTGTCGCCCGTCGCGGTGTCGTGGATGATCGGCAAATCCATGCTCGAGGCGCGCTTCGGCCCGTTGTCGCGGCTGGCCCGCGCCATCGGCATCGACAACCCGTCATTCTTCGAAAGCGCCTGGATGGCCAAGACCACCATCATGGTGCTGGACGCCTGGACCTTCATCCCCTTCATGATGATCATGCTGCTGGCGGGCCTGCAGGCGATCCCCAAGGAGTTGCAGGAAGCCAGCCGGGTCGATGGCGCAACCGGCTGGCATTCCTTCTGGGAAATCACCTTCCCCTTGATGCTGCCGGTCTCGATCACCGCCGTGCTGATCCGCATCATCTTCAAGCTGAAGCTGGCCGATATCGTCATCAACATCACCTCGGGCGGGCCGGGCGGCGCCACCGACACCGTCACCAGCTTCATCTTCCGCGAATATCGCGAACGCTCGAACGTCGGTTACGGCACCATGCTGGCGATGATCTATCTGGTGCTGATCGTGATCTTCATGACCGGGCTGATGAAATGGGCCGCGAAATACACGCGGCCGCAGACATGAGGATCGGGGCATGAGCGCGCAAATCTTCCGCGACAGCGACGCCGACCGCGGCTTTCGCGCCAAATGGTGGGCCAGCCGCGCAGCAATCTATGGCGTCTTGATCCTCTGGGCGGTGATCTGCCTCTTTCCGATCTACTGGACGCTGACCACCAGCTTCAAGATGGCGGCCGACGTGATGAAGGGCAACATGATCCCCTGGGTCGATTTCACGCCCAAGTGGAAGGGCTGGGAATCCATCGGCCTGTCGCCCTCGACCATCGGCCAGGACAGCACCGTCCGGGCCGAGTTCCTGAAGCGGTTCGGCAATTCGGTGGTGATCTCGCTGGTCTCTTCGGCGCTGGCGGTGATGCTGGGCAGCCTTGCCGCCTATGGCCTCAGCCGGTTTCGCTACAAGTTCGGCTTCATGAAGAACGACGACATCTCGTTCTTCTTCCTGTCCCAGCTGATCCTGCCCCCCGTCGTGTTGGCCCTGCCGTTTCTGGTGCTGTACAAGGAGCTGGCGCTTCTCGACACGCGGGTCGGGCTGATCCTGCTTTACACCCTGTCGGTGCTGCCCATCGTCATCTGGATCATGAAGGATCAGTTCTCGACCATCCCGACCGAGCTGGAAGAGGCCGCCATGGTCGATGGCCTCGGCATCTGGGGCGCCTTTCTCACCATCATCCTGCCGATCGCCGCGCCGGGCATGGTGGCGGCCTTCATCCTGTCGCTGGTGCTGACCTGGAACGAGTATTTCTTCGCGGCCCTGCTGACCTCGACCCATGCCAACACCCTGCCGGTGATGGTGGCCAGCCAGACCGGCAGCCAGGGCATTTCGTGGTGGTCGATGGCCGCGCTGTCCTTTGCCGCCATTCTGCCCCTGATCGTGATCGGCGTGGCGCTGGAGCGCTATATCATCAAGGGCATGGCGGCCGGGGCGATCAAGTGAAAGGTAAAGACTTCCTTAATTGGGTCAGGCCAAGCCTTTGAAATCATTGGTGCGGGCCTGGCGTCCCGACTCGGGACGCCGCTCCACCGGGGCGTCAGGATGCACCAACCCCTCCCGCTTCAGATCGGCCCAGAGCGCGGCCGGAATTTCCGCCGCTGCCGCCGCGATATTGCTCTCCATCTCGGCCGGCCCCGCCCCACCGGGAATCACGCTGACAACAGCCGGATGGAACAGCGGGAACCGGAACGCCGCATCCACCATCCGCACCCCGTGCCGCCCGCAGACCTCTTGCAGCCGCCCCGCCTTCTCCAGCACCCAGTCGGGCGCCGGGCCATAGTTCCAGATTGCCCCGGGGCGCGGCCCGGTGGCCAGAATGCCCGCGTTGTAAGGCCCGCCGATCACCACCCCCACGCCCCGCGCGGCGGCGGCATCCATGAAACCAAGGCTGTCCTGCTCCAACAGCGTATAGCGCCCGGCCAGCAGGAACAGGTCGAAATCCCCCCGCTCCAGCATCCACTGGCAGGGTTCCCAGGCGTTCACCCCGGCCCCGAAGGCGCCGATCACCCCCTGATCGCGCAAGGACAACAGCGCCCGGTAGCCACCCGCCATGAATTCATCCAGCTTCGCCTGCAGCACCGCCTCGGTGCCGTGGTTGGCCAGATCAAGGTCGTGGGCGTAAAGGATATCCACCCGGTCCAGCCCCAGCCTCTCGAGCGAAAACTCCAGGCTGCGCATCACCCCATCATGGGTGTAGTCATAGATCTCGTTGCGGGCGGGCACGTCGACCCATTTGTCATGGCCGTCGCGGGTGTCTTGCGTAGCCACCCGAAAGAGCCGCCCCACCTTGGTCGAGATCACAAAATCTTCGCGCGGTTTGCCGCGCAGAAAGGGGTTCAGCCGGGTTTCCGACAGCCCCAGACCATAAAGCGGTGCCGTGTCGAAATAGCGGATACCCGCCTCCCAGGCGCGGTCCAGCGTGGCGCGGGCATCCGCTTCGCTGACCGCCTTGAAAAGATTGGCCATCGGCGCCGAACCAAAGCCGATTTCGGTAAAGCTCAGCCCGCCATTGCCCAGCCTGTCCCAGTGCCGCGTCTTCTGCATTGCCGCCTCCTTCCCGATACCTGACATGCTAGTATGACAACCCTTCCCGGCCAATCCCTTTCGCGCTAGCCTTCGGTCAACAGGGAGACCCGCATGTCACGTTTCAAAGCTGTTTTCGGGGCGAAAAAGCCCGTCATTGCCATGGTTCACCTGGGCGCCCTGCCCGGCACCCCGCTTTACGATGCCAAGGCCGGGGTCGAAGGCATTCTGGCCGGGGCTGCGCGCGATCTGGACGCATTGCAGGGCGCCGGCGTCGATGCGGTGATGTTCGGCAATGAGAACGACCGACCCTATGAGCTGAAGGTGGACGTGGCTTCCACTGCGACGATGGCCTTCGTGATCGGGCGCCTGCGTGACCGGATCACCATGCCCTTCGGGGTCAACGTCTTGTGGGATCCGATGGCGACGATGGCCTTGGCGGCGGCGACGGGTGCAGCCTTCGTGCGCGAGATTTTCACCGGAACCTATGCCAGCGACATGGGTGTCTGGGCGCCGGATGCGGGTGCTGCGCGACGCTATCAGGCCCGGCTGGGCATTTCCGGAGTTGCCACTTTATACAATGTTTCCGCGGAGTTCGCGGGCTCTCTTGATCCTCGCCCCTTGGCCGACCGGGCGCGGTCGGCGGTGTTTTCCTCAATCCCCGATGCGGTGCTGGTGTCGGGTGCGATCACCGGCGAGGCGGCCGAGATGCGCGACCTTGAGGCGGTGAAGGCGGTCTTGCCCGAGACACCGGTTCTGGCCAATACCGGCGTGAAACATGCCACCGTGGCCGAGGTGTTGCGGGTGGCCGATGGCTGCATCGTCGGCTCGGCGCTGAAGATTGGCGGCGACACCTGGGCGGCGGTGGACCCGGACCGCGCGAAGGATTTCATGGACCGTGTCCGGGCGGTGCGGGGCGGCAAATGATTGTCGAAACGCTGAAGGAACTGATGCTGATCCCCGGTCTTGCGGGATATGAGGACCGCGTCGCCCAGGCAATCGGGACACATCTGGATGCGATGGGGCTGGCACATCGGTCGGACCGGCTGGGCAACCTGATCTGCACGATCCCCGGTGACCCGGCCCTGGCCTCGGTCATGGTCTTCACCCATATGGACCAGTTGGGATTCATTGTCCGCAAGGTCGAAGACAGCGGCTTGATCCGGCTAGAGCGGCTGGGCGGTGTGCCCGAACGCGCGCTGGCGGCGCTAGCGGTGGTGCTGTGCTGCGAGGGCGGCGATCTGCTAGGGGTGATCGCCAACAAATCCCACCACGCCACCGCGCCGGACGAGAAATACCGCGTCGTGCCCTATGCCGAATTGTATGTCGATGCGGGCTTTGCCTCGAAGCTTGAGGCTGCAGCGG
>JBATAV010000693.1:0-2143 GCA_049662025.1 Paracoccaceae bacterium
GCATCATCGGCTCGGCCTTCGACGATACGCTGATCGGCTTCGATCAGGTGGGGCTGGCGGGCGATGTCTTCACCAACGTCTTCTACGGCGGCACCGGCAACGACTATATGGATGGCCGGGGCGGCAATGACAGCCTTTACGGCGGCGCCGACAACGACACGATCCTGGGCGGCGGCGGTGACGACACGCTGTATGGCGACGAAGGCAACGACAGCCTCGATGGCGGCACCGGCAACGACCTCCTGGACGGCGGCACCGGCAACGACACCATGGTGGGTGGTGACGGGGCCGACACGCTTTATGGTGGCGACGGCAGCGACAGCATCGCGGGCGGGGCCGGCAACGACCTGGCCTATGGCGGCGATGGCGACGACAGCCTGGATGGCGGCGACGGCAACGACACGCTGTACGGCGAGGCCGGGAATGACAGCATCACGGGCGGCGCGGGTAACGACCTGCTTTACGCAGGATCGGGCAACGACACGATTTTCGGCGGCAGCGGCAATGACACGATCTATGCCGACGCGGGCGATGACAGCATTTCCGGCGGTGACGGCGCAGATCTGATCTATGGTGGGGCGGGCAACGACACCATCGGTTTTGGTGCAGGCGATACGGTTTATGGCGGCGACGGCGACGATCACTTCACCGGATCGTCGGGCCCGGCCACGCTGACCGGCGGGTCGGGGTCGGATGTCTTTGCGGGCGGCGCCGGGCTGGTCATCGACGGCTCGGAAGACGGCTCCGAGATGGACGTGCTGGACCTGACCGGTCTTGGCCCGCTGCATATCACCTATGATCCGCTGAACCCCGAAAACGGGGTTGTCACCTTCTACAACGGGCTGGGAATTCCGACCGGCACGATGAGTTTTTCCAACATCGAGACGGTGGTGCCCTGCTTTACCCCCGGCACGATGATCGCCTGCGAAGACGGCGAGAAGCCGGTGCAGGAGCTGCGCGCGGGCGACCGGATCATGACGCGCGACCATGGCGTGCAGGCGCTGCGCTGGGTGGGGTGCAAGCCGTTGACGCGTGACGATCTGGCGGCCGATCCGAAACTGCAGCCGGTCTTGATCAGCGCAGGTGCCCTGGGGCCGGGGATGCCCGCCCGCGACATGCGGGTCAGCCGCCAGCACCGGATGCTGGTGACGGGGCCACGGGCGGAACTGCTGTTCGGTTCGGACGAGGTGCTGGTGCGGGCCGAGCATCTGACCCATCTGCCCGGCGTGGCGCTGGCGGCCGAAACCGACGTCACCTACCTGCACCTGCTGTTTGACCGCCACGAGGTGGTGCTGTCGGACGGCACCTGGAGCGAGAGTTTCCAGCCCGGCGACCGCACGCTGGCGGGGCTGGACGGGTCTGCGCGGGACGAGTTGTTCCGGCTGTTTCCCGATCTGGCGGCGGGTGCGGCCTATGCTTCGGCCCGGCCGACGTTGCGGCGGTATGAGGCCAAGGTGCTGTTGGCGGCGTAAGGCGCCGGACCTTGTGAAAGGTCTGGCGCGATTTCTATCGAAAGGTCGCAGCGTCAGCTGCGCAGGGTGCCGCCGGTTGCCTTGGTCACCTTTTCCACCACCCTGGCGGACACCGCTTCGATCTCGGCCTCGGTCAGGGTCGCGGTCGTGGGTTGCAGCCGCACCGTCAGGGCGATGGATTTCTTGCCCGGTCCCATCTGCGCCTCGGCCTTGTCGCCGGTGAACTGGTCGAACACCCGCACGCTTTCGATCAGCATCTTGTCGGCGCCGATGGCGGCGTTCACTGCGGTCAGCGCCTCGACCCCGGCATCGACCACAAAGGCGAAATCGCGGTCCACCGCCTGCAGGTCGCTGATCGCCAGCGCCGGGCGGGTGGGGGTCTTTGTCTTTGGCTGCGGCACCGATGCGATAAGGACGGTAAAGGCCACGGCAGGGCCTTTGACATCCATCGCGGCCAGCACGCGGGGGTGAACCTCGCCAAATGTGGCCAGCACGTTCGGCCCAAGGCCGATCACGCCCGACCGGCCGGGGTGCCACCATGCCGCCGCCTTGCGGGTGATCTGCACCTTGGCGGGCGCACCCAGCGCGGCCAGCACCGCCTCGGCATCGGCCTTGGCGTCGTAGACGTCGCTCATGCGGCGCGAGCCATGCGGATCGCGTGCGGCGGCAGC
>JBATAV010000694.1:0-4683 GCA_049662025.1 Paracoccaceae bacterium
CGCCAGCACAGCCCCCAGGGCCAGGCACAGCACCACCGCCCATTCCGCCGGGGCCGCCAGCACGGCACCACCCGTCGCCGCGAAGCCGACAAACAGCACCGGCGTCCGCCAGTGGTTCCAGCGTGGCACCGTTTTCATCTGCGCGTAGATCATCGCCGTGCACAGCACCGTCACCAGACACAGCCCCGCCCCGCCCCAGCCGAAGACCCGAGGCAACGCCAGCCCCAGCCAGTCCGACAGCGCCATCGGGGCCAGCACCAGCAGCGTGGCAACCGAGACCCAGGCCTCGCGGCTCAGCCAGCTTGACCGCCACTGGGTGAAGGCCAGCAATGCCCGCTGCGGATTGCCCAGATGGAAGGTCGAGGCCATCAGGCCGGCAACCGCCAGCCCATAGCCAAGCCCCCAAAGCGCAAAGGCCGCCCAGCCAGCAACCGCCGGCAAGCCAAGGCCCAGAAAGGCCAGCAGCCCGAACCCCGCACCAGACAGCACCGTGAACAGAATGACCGAAGGGGCGGGATGCATCAGATTTTCCCCAACAACCGGTCCAGCCAGCCGGCAAGCCCGGTGGCGGGGATGTCGACCAGCGGCGTCAACGGGCCCGACAGCGCCGCCCCCTTCTTGCGCGGCGGCAGATAGCGGTTGACGGGGGCTGTGCCCATCTCGGGCATCAAGGCATAGCCGCCCCGGTCGGCCACCAGCTTCGAGACCTCACTGCCAGGGTCCGACAAATCGCCGAAATGCCGCGCCCCGGTCGGGCAGGTCCGCACGCAGGCCGGCAGCCGGTCCTCCTCCGGCAGATGGTCGTTGTAGATCCGGTCGACGCAAAGGGTGCATTTCTTCATCACCCCCGCCGCCGCGTCCATCTCGCGCGCGCCGTAAGGGCAGGCCCAGGCACAAAGCCCGCAGCCGATGCAGGCATCCTCGTTGACCAGCACGATGCCGTCCTCGGCCCGCTTGTAGCTGGCCCCGGTCGGGCAGACGGTGACGCAGGGCGCATCGGCGCAATGCAGGCACGAGCGCGGAAAGTTCACGATCTGCGGCGGCGCATTCGCGACCTCGACCTGATAGGAATGCACCCGGTTCAGGAAGGTGCCCGAGGGGTCGGCACCATAGGGATCCTGATCCGACAAGGGCACGCCGTACCCCTGATCGTTCCAGCCCTTGCAGGCGGTGACGCAGGCCTGACAGCCGACGCAGGTGTCAAGGTCGATCACCAGACCAAGGGTCCGGTCAACTTTTCCCGGCAGGCAGGTCATGGCACGCCCTTCCGATCCTGCGGAGCCCGAAAGATCTCCGCAAATTTCCTGCCGGGATTTTTCGAAGCATTTTGCCCCCGGCTTCCGCCCGCGCCTCCGCCCGCACGCGGGATGTCGGGCACGGCGGGAAAGGATGGCGCGCTTTCGGCCCCGGCCGGGCGCTCTGCCGCCGGCACCCTCTCCACCCGCACCCGGCAATCAAACCAGGCCGCCTGCCCCGTTACCGGGTCCGAGTTCGACAGACGTGCGCCCTTGTCCGGCAACAGTTCGGAGATCAGATGGTTCAGCAAGAACCCCACCGTCGCCTCGGGCGCATCCACGTCCAGCCCCCAGGCGCCCTTGCGCTTGCCGATCGCGTTCCAGGTCCAGACGGTGTTCTCGTTCAGCGCCGCCATATGCGCCACCGGCACCGTGATCAGCCCGGAACGAGAGCTGACCCGCGCCCAATCGCCCGCCTCGAACCCCTGCCCAAGCCAGATCTTCGTCGGCAGATACAACAGGTTCCGTCCCCTGATCTGGCGCAGCCAGGCGTTCTGGCTGCCCCAGGAATGATACATGTCCATCGGCCGTTGCGTCAGCGCATGCACCGTATAACCAAAGGCCGCGTCCTCGTCGCCATAGGGCGGATACCAGATCGGCAAGGGGTGCATCGCCTGCCGCAACCTTGCGCGCAGAGGATCGGGCGGCTGGCGCGGGCCATGGCCCTCGGCGGCCAGCTGGAACCGGCGCAGTGGCTCGGACCAGATCTGGAACAGATAGGGCTGCGGCGATTCAAAAAGCCCGATGCGCACCGCCCAGTCCTGATAGGCCGCATTCCAGGGTTTGAAAAACGCCGCCTCCTCCGGCAGATGCGCCTGATAGAAGGCGCCATTGTCGATATAGCGCTGCAATTGATCGGGGTTCGGTGCGCCCCGGCCTTCGGCGCTGCCGTCGCCCCGGAACCCCATCAAGGGCCCCACTCCGGGGCGGCGCTGATGGTTCACCATGTAATCGGCATAGTCGCGGTATTTCGGCGCTCCGCCTTCGTCCACCATCCCCGGCAGACCCAGCCTTGCGCCCAGATCCAGCAGCACCGACTGAAAGCCCCTGACCTCCCGATCCGGCGCCACCACCGGCCAGCGGATCGCATCACCGGCCGCATCGGGTTCCGAAATCGGCCGGTCCAGCATCGAGATGCAGTCGTGCCGCTCCAGATAGGTCGTATCGGGCAGGATCAGGTCGGCATAGGCCACCATTTCCGAGGCATAGGCATCGGAATAGATGATGCGCGGGATGACGTAGTCGTCGCCCTCCTTCGCGGTCAGCATCTTCATCACCTGCCCCGAATTCATCGAGGAATTCCAGGCCATGTTGGCCATGTACAGAAACAGCGTGTCGATCCGGTAGGGATCGCCCGCATGGGCATTCGGGATCACCATATGCATCAGCCCATGCGCCGAAAGCGGGCTCTCCCAGGTGAACGCCTTGTCGATGCGGGCGGGGCTGCCATCGGGCAACAGCGCCAGATCATCGGGGCTGCGGACATAGCCCAGATGCGGCCCTGACAGCGGCTTGCCGGGGCTGGTGACGAAATGCGGGCTGGGGTGCGCCTCGACCGGCTTGGGGTATGGCGGCTTCAGCCGATAGCCGCCGGGGGTCTCCACCGCGCCCAGCAGGATCTGCAGCAGATGCAGCGCGCGGGCGGTCTGGAAACCGTTGCTATGCGCCGAAATCCCCCGCATGGCGTGGAACGACACCGGGCGGCCGATCATCTTGTCATGGCGGTTGCCGCGAAAATCGGTCCAGCCCTGGGCAATCTCGACCGGGCTGTCAAAGGCCGCCTGCGCCAGTTCCGCCGCCAGCCCCCGGATGCGCGCGGCGGCGATGCCGACCCGGTCGGCCACCGTCTCGGGGGCATATTTCGGGTCCAGATATTCCTCGGCCATATGGCGGAAAACGCTGCGGTTGCCCTGCCATTCCGCGCCCAGATCAGGTTCCACCCCCTTGCCGTCCCAAGGCGCCGGGGCGCCGGTGCGGCGGTCGATCACAAAGGGCGTGCTTTCGGCATTGCGCACCAGCAGGCCCTTCTCCGGGCCCTCGGCCTCGGTCACCAGCAAGGGCGCGTTGGTCCACTGCGCGAGGTAGTCCAGATCAACCTTCCCCGCCTCCAGCAGGCAATGGATCAGGCTCAGGATCAGCAGCCCGTCAGTGCCCGGCGTGATCGCATACCAGTCGTCCGCCACCGCCGAATAGCCGGTGCGGATCGGGTTCACGCTGATCACCCGCGCGCCGCGATCCTTCAACTGGCCGATGCCGATCTTGATCGGGTTGCTGTCATGGTCTTCGGCCACGCCGAACATCACGAAAACCTTGGTGCGCGGCCAGTCGGGCTGGCCGAATTCCCAGAACGCGCCGCCAATGGTGTAGATGCCGCCCGCCGCCATGTTCACAGAACAAAACCCGCCGTGGGCGGCATAATTCGGCGTGCCGAAGGCCTGCGCCCACCAGCCGGTCAAGGATTGCGACTGGTCGCGCCCGGTGAAGAACGCCAGCTTTTCCGGCGCCGTCTCGCGCAAGGGCTTCAGCCAGCTGACCGCCAGCGCCAGCGCCTCGTCCCAGCTGATCTCCTCGAACGCCCCCGATCCGCGCGGCCCGACCCGGCGCATCGGCGCGCGCAACCGGCTGGGTGCGGTGACCTGCATGATGCCGCTGGCCCCTTTGGCACAGAGCACACCCTTGTTCACCGGATGGTCGCGGTTGCCCTCGATATAGCTGACCTGGCCGCTTTTCAGATGCACGTTGATGCCGCAGCGGCAGGCGCACATGTAGCAGGTGGTGCGGCGGATCTCGTCCGACACCGGGGGCGAGGTGTTCAGCTTGGGCTGGCTCATCGCTCCGCCTCCATCACCCGAAGCGCTTCCAGCGCGATCTGGCGTTCCTCGTCTGCGACAAGCACATGAACAGGTTTTCCCGCCGCGATCCAGTCCAGCCCGTCAAGAATGCGACGGCGCACTTCCGCATCATTCTCTCCGATCCCGCCTGTGAAAACAACGGCCTCCACCCCCCCCATCGCCGCGATCATGCTGCCGGCGTGGCGGATCGCCCAATAGCAGAAATGCTCGACGGCAAAGGCCGCCTCGGCCGTTCCCGCCGCGTGCAAAGCCCGCATGTCGGACCTGCCCCCCAGCGCCAAAAGCCCGCTTTCCCGGTTCAGGATGCCCGCCGCCGCCTCGACCCCATGGCGCGCGCAAAGGTCCATCACCACCGCCGGATCCATCCCGCCGCCGCGCGTGCCCATGGTCAGCCCGTCCAGCGGCGAATAGCCCATCGTGGTCGCCACCGAGATCCCGCCGCGAATGGCACAGATCGACGCGCCATTGCCCAAATGGAACGCAAGCAGCCGGTCCGGCACCCCGCCAGCGCCCATTTCTTGCATATCTCGAACAAT
>JBATAV010000695.1:0-1753 GCA_049662025.1 Paracoccaceae bacterium
TCGCAGCTTTCGGTGCCACCGGCCCCGGCGTTCACTTCAAGGAAAGTGTCATTGCCATCGGCCTCGCCATCCAGAAGCGCCTCAAGCTCTTTCTGCGCCGCAGTTTCGACCAGCGCCTTCAGCGTTCCCTCGGCCTCGGTCACGATCTCGGGCTCACCCTCGGCTTCCCCCAGTTCGATCAACCCGATGCCGTCCGCAAGCCCGCCGTCGATCAGCTTGTAGGCGTTCAGCGCATCCAGCAGCGCCTGCCGCTCGCGCATCAGCTTTTGCGCCTTGGCCGGGTCATTCCACAGGTTCGGATCTTCGATCAGCGCGTTGAATTCCTCCAGCCGATGCGGGGCGGTTTCCCAATCCATCCGCTGCGCCAGCAGGTTCAGCGATTTGCGGATCGCCTCGACATGTCCTTGGGTTTCCGCGCGCATTCCAGCCGTCTTTCCCTTTGTTCCGCCCGCCTGATAGCCGCTGCCTCGCGCCCCGGCAAGGGCGCGGGCGCGGCCTGGCACAACCTGTTCAGTAAAGCCCGCCCGAGGAAACCGTGCCGAAATCGGCTTTCTTCGGGATCACCTTGGTTTCCCCCGTCGCGGTGGTCACCGTCGAGGCCCCGGTTTCGCTGTCGGTCTCGCCATAGGCGAACAGGGGCAGGTTCTGCCCCATCTCGAAGCCGCCATCGACCAGCGCGCCCAGGCCGAAGATCGGCTCTTCGCCCTCGCGGAAGTATTCCGCCACCACATTGTCGCCGGTAACGCCGTCAGGCAGCTTGGCACCGGTAAAGCGGTCGATGTTCACGAAATAGCCGCCCGGAGGCACCTTGAACTTGGTGCCGCCATATTTCTTGATCGCCACTTTCATGAACCGCTCGAACACCGGGCCGCAGGTGCCGCCGCCCGACACGCTGCCCAGCGATTTGGGGTTGTCAAAGCCGATGTAGCACCCCGCCACGATGGTGCTGGAATAGCCGATGAACCAGACATCCTTGGAATCGTTGGTGGTGCCGGTCTTGCCGGCAATCGGCACCGGCAGGTTGATGCCTCTGGCCGTGCCGCGCTGCACCACGCCTTCCAGCATCGAGGTCAGCTGATAGGCGGTGATCGCGTCCATCACCCGCTCGCGGTCCGAGGTGATCTTCACCCCCTCGCCGCCCGGCAGCTTTGCCGCGTCGCAGTCGGTGCAGACCCGGTCGTCGTGGCGGTAGATGGTGCGGCCATAGCGGTCCTGCACCCGGTCGACCAGCGTCGGCTCTACCCGCTCGCCGCCGTTGGCGAACATCGCATAGGCGGCAACCATCTGGTAAAGCGTGGTTTCCTGAGACCCAAGGGCATTGGCCAGATAGGGGTTCATGTGGTCATAAACGCCAAAGCGTTCGGCATAACCCGCCACCGTCTCCATGCCGATTTCCTCGGCGATGCGGATGGTCATCAGGTTGCGGCTCTGCTCGATCCCGGTGCGCATCGGCGCCGGGCCATAGTATTTGTTCGAGGCGTTCTTCGGCGTCCACAGCCCCTGCGGCGTGTTCACCTCGATCGGGGCGTCGATGATGATGGTGGCGGGGGTAAAGCCCGAATCCAGCGCCGCCGCATAGACAAAGGGCTTGAAGCTTGACCCCGGTTGCCGTTTCGCCAGCGTGGCCCGGTTGAACACTGAATCCTGGTAGCTGAAGCCGCCCTGAATCGCCAGCACCCGGCCGGTGTTCACGTCCATCGCCATGAAGGCGCCCTGCACCTGCGGAATCTGGCGCAGCGACCAGCGCTTGAAG
>JBATAV010000696.1:0-2648 GCA_049662025.1 Paracoccaceae bacterium
GTCGCGCCCCCCGGCCCCTCGACGGCGGGATACCACAGCTCCACCACCAGTTCCCGGTCGGCCCGCGCACCCGCTGCGCCGAACACATCCACCTGCCCCCGGTTCACCAAGGCCAGCGTCCTGACCCCCACCGCAAAAGGTCCGCGCCGCGCCAGCTCGGGCGCAGCGGGGCGCGTCAGGTCGATGCGGTTGTGCATGCTGTTCCCCGGCTTGGTGTGGCCAAGGCTAGGCCCGCGGCCGCCCCAAATGCAAGAAGGGGCGGCCCTGCGGCCACCCCTCCCCGAATTTCCGCCGAAGCGGAGCCTGAAAAATCAGGCCAGCGCCAGGTTGATCGCCGATTCGCGGCCATCACGGCCACGCTCGACGTCAAAGGTCACGGCCTGGCCGTCGGCCAGTTCACGGATGCCCGCACGTTCCATCGCCGAGATGTGGATGAACACGTCCTTCGACCCGCCTTCCGGCGCGATAAAGCCGAAACCCTTGGTGCTGTTGAACCATTTCACGGTGCCCTTGGCCATCGTGTATACTCCTGTCTTGGTCGCCACCCACAGAATGCAGTGGCCCGGCTTAGTCACGAGAAAGATCGAGCGCTGAAGCCGTGAGGAGCCAGATTTTCGATGATCGAGTGGTGTCGCCGCCCCCACATGCACCTTTTCGCGCCAGATTTCAAGCCCAAGGCAGAAATTCCCCTACCAAAGGCGAAAACCGGCCGTCCCCCGGCCGCCACACCCGTCCGGTCGCGGTCAGCCGCATTTGGAATGGCCGCAGGCGCCGCAGGTCATGCAACCCTCGATCATCCGCATCTCATAGGCACCGCAACTGGGGCAGGACGCCCCCTTCGGGCTGCCGCCCACCACCATCAGCGCCGCCTTGGGATCCGATTTCAACCCCAGCCCCTCGCCCTCGATGAACCCGATGTTGATCAGGTGCCGCTCGATCACCCCGCCGATCGCCGCCAGAATCGAGGGGATGTATTTGCCCTCCATCCAGGCCCCGCCACGCGGATCGAACACCGCTTTCAGCTCTTCGACGACAAAGGAAATATCCCCGCCGCGCCGGAACACTGCCGAGATCATCCGCGTCAGCGCCACGGTCCAGGCAAAATGCTCCATGTTCTTGCTGTTGATGAACACCTCGAACGGCCGCCGATGCCCCGCGATCACGATGTCATTGATGGTGATGTAAAGCGCATGCTCGGACCCTGGCCATTTCACCTTGTAGGTCTGGCCCTCCAGCGCCGCAGGCCGGTCCAGGGGCTCGCTCAGATAGACCACCTCGGCCCCGTCCGCCGATTGGCGCAGGGTTGCCATCGCATCGGCGGGCGCCTTTTCGGACGCCTCCGATACCGTCAGCACCGACCCCGTCACATCATTCGGCCGATAGGTGGTGCAGCCCTTGCAGCCCTGATCCCAGGCCGCCATGTAGACCTGCTGGAAATCGTCAAAGCTGATGTCCACCGGGCAGTTGATGGTCTTGGAAATGGATGAATCCACCCATTTCTGCGCCGCCGCCTGCATCCGCACATGGTCCAGCGGCGGCAGGGTCTGGGCGTTCACGAAATGCTCCGGCAAGGGCGCATCGCCGAATTTCTCGCGCCACAGCCGCACCGCGAAATCGACCACCTCTTCCTCGGTCCGGCTGCCATCCTTCTGCAACACCTTGCGGGTATAGGCATAGGCAAAGACCGGCTCGATCCCCGAAGAAACGTTGCCCGCATACAGCGAAATCGTCCCCGTCGGCGCCACCGATGTCAGCAGCGCATTGCGGATGCCATGCGCGCGGATCGCCGCCCGCACATCCTCATCCATATGCGCCATGGTGCCAGAGGCCAGATAGCCCTCGGCCTCGAACAGCGGAAACGCCCCCTTCTCGCGGGCCAGGTCCACGCTTGCCAGATAGGCCGACCGCGCAATCGCATGCATCCAGATCTCGGTGACCTTCGCCGCCTCGTCAGACCCATAGCGCAAGCCCAGCATCAGCAGCGCATCCGCCAGCCCGGTAACGCCCAGCCCGATCCGCCGCTTGGCCTGCGCCTCCTGCGCCTGCTCGGGCAACGGAAAGAGGCTGACATCCACCACATTGTCCATCGCCCGCACCGCCACCCGCACCAGCCGGTCCAGCGCCGCCATGTCCAGGCTGGAATGGGTCTCGAAAGCATCCTTCACCAACGCCGCCAGATTGATCGACCCCAGCAGACACGCCCCATAAGGCGGCAGCGGCTGCTCGCCACAGGGGTTGGTGGCGGCAATCGTCTCGCAATAGCGCAGGTTGTTCATCGCGTTGATCCGGTCGATGAAGATCACCCCCGGCTCGGCGAAATCAAAGGTGTTGCGCATGATCCGGTTCCACAGATCGCGCGCCTGCAGGGTGTGGTACACCCGGCCATCGAACTGCAATTCCCACGGGCCATCGGCCTTCACCGCCGCCATGAACGGGTCGGTCACCAGCACCGACAGGTTGAACATCCGCAACCGCGCCGGGTCTTTCTTGGCCTCGATGAAGGCCTCGATATCGGGGTGGTCGCAGCGCATCGTCGCCATCATCGCGCCCCGGCGCGACCCCGCCGACATGATGGTGCGGCACATCGCATCCCAGACATCCATGAAGCTCAAGGGGCCCGAGGCATCCGCCGCCACTCCCTTCACCTC
>JBATAV010000697.1:0-2827 GCA_049662025.1 Paracoccaceae bacterium
CCGTGCGCAAGATCCTTCGGTCGGGCGAGACGGATTTCAGCTATGAGCGGGAGCGGCAGCCGATGCCGCGTCTCGGGCCTTGGCAAGGCCAATTGGAGCACTTTCTGTCGGCGAACGCGGGCAAGCCTGCGTATTCCGGAACATCCGGCCACCCATTCCGATCACATCCGGCCACCTGTTCCGACGCATTCGGCCACCTGTGACGCGTTGCCGTGAGGCAGCGTGTTCCGGGTATCAGGTTTTAGGCATTTCGTCATCCATTTTGGCGATGGTTTTCCGCATGGACGCGCCCTCCAGCTCGAGGCGGTAGGCGTTGTGAACGATACGATCGAGGATGGCGTCGGCAAACGTCGGTTCGCCGATGACGTCGTGCCACGCTGTGATGGGCAGCTGGCTGGTGATCATGATCGATCCGCGGCCATAACGTTCCTCGACGATTTCCATCAGGTCGCGGCGCTGCGTTGCAGTGAGTCGGTCCGGTCCCCAATCATCTAGGATCAACAGCTGCGCCTTGGTGATGCTGCGGAACAGGCGGGGGAAGCGACCGTCCCCATGGGCCAGTTCCAGTTCCTCGAAGAGGCGAGGCATCCGCTTGTAGACCACGGTCACGCCGTCGCGGCAGGCCGCCTGCGCCAGGGCACATCCCAGCCACGTTTTTCCCACGCCGCAGGGGCCGGTGATGATCAGGCTGCGCTTGTCGGCGATCCATTTGCCCGTGAGCAAGCTTTGGAACAGCGCCTTTTCGAGGCCGCGCCGCGCGCGGTAATCGACATCTTCAGGGCAGGCGCCCACATGGCGCAGCCTGGCCGAGCGCATCCGGGCCTCGAAGCGCTTGGTTTCTCGGCTTGCGACCTCGCGGTCGACCAGCAAGCCAAGCCATTCGGCGTGGCTGAGGTCAGCAGCACCGTCCTGAGATTGCAGTTCGCAGAACGCTTCGGCCATACCATCGAGCCGCAGGGCTTTCAGGTGATCGAGAGTTGGGTGATCGAGCATGGGAATTTCCTTTCAATGGAAGTAATCGGCGCCACGGATGTTGATGTGGGTGATGGCAGGCTGCTCCGTGGCGCGGGTGTGCGGCCTGCTGTCCAGCCCATTCTTCAGAATGGATTGGACCGACGAATAGGATCGCGCGTTGATCTCGAGCGCCCTTCTGCAAGCCGCATCAAGGCGGTCCCGACCAAACCTGTCGGCCAGCCGGATCACGCCCAGACAGGTGCGATAGCCCTGTTCGGGGTGCTTGCGGTCCCGCATCACGACCTCGGCGAAGATCGCGACGTTCGGCCCCACGCGGGCGGCCCAGGCTTGTATGCGCTGCGGCGTCCAGTCCTCGCGGAACTTGTGATGCGCGGGCATGTGATCGCGCTGCGTGGAGTGCTGCCCGTTGCCGGAGGTGCGCACATGGGAGGCGACGCGTGTGCCGATATGGAAGACTTCAACCGTCCGGGCGGTAATGCGCGCCCACAGTTCCTTCTTCAGCAACTGATGGGGCACGGAGTAATAATGCCGGTCGATCGCGATGTGGTAATCGAGCCCGGCGCGGCACTTCTTCCATTCGGCATAGATATAAGGCGCCACCGGCAACGGCTTCAGGGCATGCTTGTCCAACTGCTCGAACAGCTGTCTGCGACTGGCGCCGAGATGGCGCGAGACCTTGTCGTTGAGCCGGTCCAGAAGTGGGCGAATGGCCGCGTTCACGTCTTCAAGGCTGAAGAACTGACGGTTGCGCAACCATGCCAGAATCCAGCGCTCAACCAGCAAGACCGCACCCTCGACCTTTGATTTATCCTTGGGTTTATGCGGCCGCGCGGGCAACACGGCCGTGTCGTAATGCGCGGCCAGATCCCCATAGGTCCGGTTGATCACAGGGTCATAGAAGCAGGCCTTTGTGACCCCGGCCTTCAGATTGTCGGATACGATCTGCGCCGTCACCCCTCCGAAGAAGCCGAAAGCCCGCACATGGATCGCGATCCAATCCGGCAGCGATTGGGTCCAGGTCGCCTCCGCAAAGGTATAGCTCGAGGCCCCGAGCGTCGCGACGAACAGCTGTGCCGTGCGCACCTCGCCGGTCATGGGGTTGATCACGTCGATCGTGTGCCCTGCATAATCGACAAACAGCCGCTCGCCCGCAGGATGGCGCTGGCGCATTACCGGCGACAGCTTGCCTTCCCACTGGGTGTAAAGCTCGCAGAACCGGGAATAACCGTAGCCTTCCGTGTGATCGGCGCGATATTCTTCCCACAGCAGGGACAGCGTCACGCCCTTGCGGCGCAGCTCTCGGTGAATATGCGCCCAGTCAGGTTGGGTCGCGCGGTTTGATACATCACGCGCCGTCCGTGGAAAAATCAGCCGCTCAAGGTCGGTGTCAGACATTTCTGGCGGCAGCGGCCACGCCAGATCAGCGTGTCGAGCGCGATCCAGATACCCCTGAAGGGTGGTGCGCCCAATCGCCAGGCTCGCCGCAATCTGGCGCGTCGACATACCCTCGGCTGACAGCCGCAAAACGTCTCGGATCTTCCGCATAGACAATCTCTTCATCGGGCTTCCTTCGTGCCAAAAAGCGCGGAAGGTAGCCGGTTGCAGATTGCCTCACAGCGTCACATCACAGGGTGGCCGGATGCCCCGGAACCAGTGGCCGGATAAAATCGGAATGGGTGGCCGGATACTTTCGGAATCCCTGGCCGGATGACCCCGGAATACGCAGGCAAGCCGTCCCGTGAACGGCTGACGCTGATCCGGATATTCGAGGAACTGCGGGGCCTCGGCTATGAGGGTGGCTACGATGCCGTTCGCCGGTTCGCGAGGACGTGGTCGCAGAACCGGGGTGCCG
>JBATAV010000698.1:0-2681 GCA_049662025.1 Paracoccaceae bacterium
ATACATGGGCACCAAACGGTTCGGCCTTGACGGGGCCGAGGCGCTGATCCCGGCGATGGAGGCGATCATCAAGCGCGGCGGCCAGCTGGGCCTGAAGGAAATCGCCATCGGAATGCCGCACCGGGGGCGGTTGAACGTGCTGGCCAATGTGCTGGCCAAACCCTACCGCGCCATCTTCAACGAATTTCAGGGCGGCAGCTACAAGCCCGAAGACGTCGACGGTTCAGGCGATGTGAAATACCACCTCGGCGCCTCGTCCGACCGCGAATTCGACGGCAACAAGGTGCACCTGTCGCTGACCGCCAACCCCTCGCACCTCGAGGCGGTGAACCCCGTCGTCCTGGGCAAGGTGCGCGCCAAGCAAGACCATTTCGGCGACATTGTCGACCGGACAACCGTGCTGCCGATCCTTCTGCACGGCGATGCGGCCTTTGCGGGCCAGGGCGTGGTGGCCGAATGCCTGCAACTTTCCGGCATCAAGGGACACCGCTCGGGCGGCTGCATCCACATCATCGTCAACAACCAGATCGGCTTTACCACCGCCCCGCATTTCAGCCGCACCTCGCCCTACCCCACCGACATCGCCCTGATGGTCGAGGCGCCGATCTTCCACGTCAATGGCGACGACCCCGAGGCCGTGGTGCATGCCGCCAAGGTCGCCACCGAATTCCGCCAGCAGTTCCACAAGGACGTGGTGCTCGACATCTTCTGCTACCGCCGCTTCGGTCACAACGAAGGCGACGAGCCGATGTTCACCAACCCCGCGATGTACAACCGCATCCGCAAGCAGAAGACCACATTGCAGCTTTATACCGAACGTCTGGTCGCCGACGGGCTGATCCCCGAAGGCGAGATCGAGGACATGAAAGCCGCCTTCCAGTCGCATCTGAATGAGGAATATGAGGCCGGAAAGAACTATCTCCCCAACAAGGCCGACTGGCTGGATGGGCGCTGGAAGAACATGCAGTCCAAGGATCTGGTCAATTACCAGCGCGGTGAAACCTGGATCAAGCCCGACACGATGGCCGAGATCGCCGCTGCCCTGACCCGCGTGCCCGATGGTTTCAACGCCCACAAGACCGTGACGCGGCTTCTTGAGGCCAAGGCCAAGATGTTCAAATCCGGCACCGGATTCGACTGGGCCACAGCCGAGGCACTGGCCTTCGGCTCCCTGCAGATCGAAGGCTTCCCGGTCCGCCTTGCGGGCCAGGATTGCACCCGCGGCACCTTTTCGCAGCGCCATTCCGGCCTGATCGATCAGGACACCGAAGAACGCTACTACCCGCTGAACCACATCCGCGCCGGGCAAGCCAAATTCGACGTCATCGACTCGATGCTGTCGGAATACGCCGTCCTCGGCTTCGAATACGGCTATTCGCTCTCCGAACCCAACGCCCTGACCCTGTGGGAGGCGCAGTTCGGCGATTTTGCCAATGGCGCCCAGATCATGATCGACCAGTTCATCAACTCGGGCGAGTCGAAATGGCTGCGGATGTCGGGTCTGGTGATGCTGCTGCCGCATGGCTACGAAGGCCAGGGGCCGGAACATTCCTCGGCCCGGCTGGAGCGTTTCCTGCAACTCTCGGCAGAAGAAAACTGGATCGTCGCCAACTGCTCCACCCCGGCCAACTACTTCCACATCCTGCGCCGTCAGTTGCATCGCGACTTTAGGAAACCGCTGATCCTGATGACGCCGAAATCCCTGCTGCGCCATCCGATGTGCATCTCGGACGCCGCCGATTTCACCGATGGCTCCACCTTCCACCGCGTCCTCTGGGATGATGCGCAAAAGGGCCATTCGGAAACCAAGCTCAAGGCCGACAAGAAGATCCGCCGCGTCGTTCTCTGCTCGGGCAAGGTCTACTTCGACCTCCTGGCCGAACGCGACGCCCGCGGCATCGACGACGTCTATCTTCTGCGGCTGGAACAGATCTATCCGGTCCCCGGCATGGCGCTGACCGCCGAACTGTCGCGATTTCCGAACGCCGACATCATCTGGTGTCAGGAGGAGTCGAAGAACCAGGGCGCCTGGTCCTTCATCGAGCCGGAACTGGAAACCCTGCTGACCAAGATCCGCAGCACCCCCACCCGCGCGAAATATGCCGGTCGCACCGCCTCTGCCTCGCCCGCCACGGGCCTCGCCAGCCGCCACAAATCTGAACAATCCGCGCTGGTCGATGCCGCGCTGACCATCGCCTGAAGGAGTTGATGATGACCGACGTCATGGTGCCCGCCCTGGGCGAAAGCGTATCCGAGGCGACCGTCTCGACCTGGTTCAAGAAGCCGGGCGAAGCGGTGAAGCTTGATGAGATGCTGTGCGAGTTGGAGACCGACAAGGTCTCGGTCGAGGTGCCCAGCCCCGTCGCCGGTGTGCTGGCCGAAATCCTCGCGCCCGAAGGCGCCACCGTCGCCGCCAACGCGCGGCTGGCCATCGTGACCGAAGGTGCTGCGGCTGCAAAGACCGAAGCGAAGGCCGAGGCCGCCAAACCCGAAGCCCCCAGACCCCAAACCCCCGCCGCCAAAGACGTCGAAGACGCCCCCGCGGCCAAGAAAGCCATGGCCGAGGCCGGGCTTTCCCGCGATCAGGTCCAGCCCACCGGCAAGGACGGCCGGGTGATGAAGGAAGACGTTGCCCGCACCGTCTCGGGCGCCTCCGGTGCCGCCGCCGCCGCTGCCACCGC
>JBATAV010000699.1:0-3278 GCA_049662025.1 Paracoccaceae bacterium
GCTGCGCACCGATCCGGTGATCCGGATGATGGTGGTCAGCATCGGCTTTTACGGCATGTCCACCTTTGAAGGCCCGATGATGTGCATCAAGGCCGACAACAGCCTGTCGCACTATACCGACTGGACCCTCGGCCACGTCCATTCCGGCGCGCTTGGCTGGAACGGCATGATCACCTTCGGCGCGCTTTACTTCCTGACGCCGAAACTGTGGAACCGTTCGGGGCTGTACAGCCTGAAGCTGGTCAGCTGGCACTTCTGGTTGGCAACCATCGGGATCGTGCTTTACGCCTCTTCGATGTGGGTGACGGGCATCATGGAAGGCCTGATGTGGCGTGAGGTTGACGCCAACGGCTTCCTGGTGAACGCCTTCGCCGACACCGTGGCCGCGAAATACCCGATGTATGTGGTGCGGATGCTGGGCGGGACGCTGTTCCTGACCGGTGGCTGCGTCATGGCCTACAACCTTTGGATGACGGTGCGTGCGCAGCCGGCCAGGGCGGCCGTCAACGCAAACAACGCCGTTCCGGCCGAATAAGGGAGGGAAGAAACATGTCCTTCCTTGACAAGCACAAGGCTATCGAAACCCATGCCACGCTGTTGATGGTTCTGGCCTTTCTGGTCGTGACCATCGGCGGTCTGGTGCAGATCGTGCCGCTGTTCTATCTGCAGAACGTCATCGAGGATGTGAAGGGCATGCGCCCCTACACGCCGCTCGAACTGGCGGGGCGCGACATCTACATCCGTGAAGGGTGCTATGTCTGCCACAGCCAGATGATCCGCCCGATGCGCGATGAGGTCGAACGCTATGGCCATTACTCGCTGGCGGCGGAGTCGAAATACGACCACCCGTTTCAGTGGGGGTCCAAGCGCACCGGGCCGGATCTGGCCCGTGTGGGGGGGCGCTATTCGGATGAATGGCACCAGGATCACTTTACCCGCGCCAAATCGGTGGTGCCGGAATCGGTGATGCCGCCCTATGGGTTTCTGTTCAACGCGGTGATCGACGGCAAATACATTCAGGACATCGTCAAGACGCACCGGATGGTGGGCGTGCCCTATACCGACGACATGGTCGAGAACGCCCAGGCCGACTTTGCCGCCCAGGCCGACCCGAATGCCGACAGCGCGGGCCTGCAAGAGCGCTATGGCGCGAAGGCGTTCGAGAAGGGCAAGGACGTGAACGTGCGCAACTTTGACGGCCAGCCACAGCTGACCGAAGCCGATGCGCTGATTGCCTATATCCAGGTTCTGGGCACGATGGTCGACTTCTCGACCTTCACCCCGGACGACAGCCGCTGATCGGAGGGAATGATGGAACATTATTCATTCCTGCGCACGCTGGCCGACAGCTGGGGCGTTGTGGCGCTTCTGGTGGTCTTTCTGGGGGTTTGCGTCTGGGCCTTGCGGCCCGGAAGCCGCCCGCTGCATGACGATGCCGCCAACTCGATCTTCCGCAATGATGACACGCATCCTGCGCAAGCCGTCCAACCGACCCGGGCCGAATCCAACCGGCCCCAATCCAACCGGAAGGAGGCGTAAACATGTGCGCCAAGAAAGTGACGAAACCGCAGGGTGAGGTCGAGACCACCGGCCACAGCTGGGATGGCATCGAGGAGTTCAACAACCCGTTGCCGCGTTGGTGGGTCTGGATCCTTTACGCCACCATCATCTGGGCTATCTGGTATTCCATCGCCTATCCGGCCTGGCCGCTGATCCACGGGGCAACCCGGGGGTACCTTGCGCAGGACCCGCGCAAGGATGTCGAGGTTGAGATCAAGAGCTTTGACGACGCGAATGCGGCGATCAAGGCCAAGCTGGTCTCGACCGATCTGGATGCCATCAAGGACGATCCGGCGCTGGCCGAATTTGCCCGGCGGGCCGGCGCGGCGGTGTTCAGGACCAACTGCGCCCAGTGCCATGGGTTGGGGGCGGCCGGCGTGAAGTCGTTGGGCTATCCCAACCTGCTGGACAACGACTGGCTGTGGGGCGGCACGCTGGATGACATCCACACCACCGTGACACATGGTATCCGCAACACCACCGACCCGGACGCCCGCTATTCGGAAATGCCCAAATGGGGTGTGGACGCGATGCTGGACGCCACCCAGATCGGCGATGTGGTGGAATATGTGCTGAAGCTGTCGGGGCAGGAATTCGATGCGGCCAAGGCCGAGGCCGGGATGACCGTCTATGTCGACAACTGCGCCGCCTGCCACATGGAAGACGGCACCGGCGACCGCGCGCAGGGGGCACCGAACCTGGCCGACAAGGTCTGGCTTTACGGCAACTCGCGCGAGGCGATCCACGACTCGGTCTATTACGCCCGGTTTGGCGTGATGCCGAACTGGAGCCCGCGTCTGAAGGAAGACCAGATCCGGGCGGTGGCGTTCTATGTCCACGGTCTGGGCGGGGGCGAGTAGGCCCGGCCTTGAAAGAACTCCCCGGCGGTTCCAACCGCCGCCGGGGATCGGCACCGGCGCCCCCTCCTGTTCGCGCGTTTCCGGGGGTGCCGGTGCCACCTTGCCTTTGGGCGCCGAGCGGATGGCGCGGCCCCCTGACGCATCCGGCGGGGCAATTCAGGCCTCGCAGATGCGATGAATGCAGGTCTGCCATGCCGCGCGGCCTGCGTCAAATGCGCCTTTGGTCAGCTAGCTGTAGCGAAATCCTGCATCGCCGACTAGATAATTGACGCAGGTCAAAGCCTCCCCCGGCACGCGCGACATGCCGGGGCCACAAGAACCGAAGCCACCCGGAGATTTCCGTGAGTACGCCCGACGCCCCGCCGCCCAGCCTTTATGCCGCCCGCGAGCCGATCTTTCCGCGCCGGGTGAAGGGCGGTTTCCGCACGCTGAAATGGTGGCTGCTGGCGCTGATGCTGGGGGTTTACTACGTCACACCCTGGATCCGCTGGGACCGCGGGCCGAACCTGCCCGATCAGGCGGTGCTGCTGGATCTGGCAAACCGGCGGTTCTTCTTCTTCATGATCGAGATCTGGCCGCATGAATTCTATTTCGTCGCGGGCCTTCTGATCATGGCGGGGCTGGGGCTGTTCCTGTTCACCTCGGCCGCCGGGCGGGTCTGGTGCGGCTATGCCTGCCCGCAGACGGTGTGGACCGATCTGTTCATCCTGGTCGAACGCTGGGTCGAGGGTGACCGCAACGCCCGCATCCGTCTGCACCGGCAGAAGTGGAATGGCGAGAAGATCCGCAAGAGTGCGGTGAAATGGACGATCTGGGCGCTGATCGGGTTGGCGACTGGCGGCGCCTGGGTGTTCTACT
>JBATAV010000700.1:0-4302 GCA_049662025.1 Paracoccaceae bacterium
GCGCTGCGCCCAGTCGGCATTGGCCTGCACGGCGGGCAACTGGATCGGGCGGCTTTCGGCGGCGGGCGTGGCATCGGGGGCCTTGGGCGGCGCTTCGCCCTCGACCGGGATGCTGTCGGTCAGATCGGACCGCACAGGAAACCGCTCGCCCGGAAGGATCACTTCCCGCTCTCCGCAGGCTGCCAGCACCGTCAGTGCCGCAACCCCCGCCCAAAGCCCGTTTCGCGCTGCCGCCACTTTGCCCGCCCTCATTCCAAGCCCGCTCCTGCCTGCATCCGCTGCGCGGCTTTGCCGTTCATTCGCCCGTTCAATCCGCCGGGGCGGCCACATCGCCACCCGTTGCCGCCGCATCGCTTGCAGCCGGGTCAGCCGCAACTGCCGGCCTGCCACCCAGCGCGGTGACCACCTGCGCCGCCCGCCCCTTCAGGCTGCCCGAAGCGTCCTGATCCTCGCCAAGGGCCTGCAGGGCGGCGACGGCTTCGTCCACCTTGCCCTCTTCGATCAGAAGATAGGCCAGTTGTTCGGCCGCCAGTGCCCGAAAGGGCCGCCCCGCCGCCGCAATGCCCTCAAGGGCCGCGCGCCGGTCGGCCAGCGGCATGGTGTCGGCGGCAAGGATGCTGTGTTTCAGCACCGCCAGATCGTGATATTCCGGCGCCACCGCCGGGTCGGCAATGACCTTTTCCAGCGCCGCCAGCGTCGCCACCGGATCGTCGCTGGCGTCCGAGCCAAGGATCAATCCCAGCAACTGCGCCTGATCGCCATCGGCCGCAATCGCGGCCAAAGCAGCGCGGCGCTCATCGGCGCCGCCGATATCCAGCGCCTCGAGCACGGCATCGCCAAAGGCTTCGGCCCGCGATTTCATCCATTCATTCGCCGCCGTTCCGCCAACGACCGCCAGCACCAGCGCGATGCCGATCCAGCCGTATTTGCGAAACAGGCGGAACAGCCGGTCACGCCGGACCTCTTCGGTGACTTCCTCGATGAAGCTGTCAGGGGTGCTCACGTCGTGCCTCGGCTTTTTCTCTTGGGTTTGTCTTACAGGCAAAGCGCCAAGGTTGCCAAGCCCCGCCCGGCGCTTCGCGGTTCCTCGCGCCCGTGTCAGGCTCACCTGCGTCCGGCTCAGTTGCTGCCCAGCACCTTTCGGTAGTTCTCGATCCAGGCGAGATATTGATCGGGCAGATCGCCCCGCGCCTGCAACCCCTCCAGAAGCCCCAGCGCTTCGCGGAAATAGGCCGTGTGGTCCTCATAGTAGCTGGCCGCCCGGTCCAACGCCGTGACCAGGTCGATGATGTTCCAAAGCTGCCCCGGATTGGTCTGATCGACCCAGCGCATGATTCCCAGCGCCCGCTCTTCCAAGGGGCGGCCCGCATCATAGGCCTTTTCGAAATAGTAGGTATCGGCCAGTTTCTGCAAGGCGTAGGCCAGTTCGCGCTGCGCTGCCACCGCGCCGGGGTCCTGCCCGACCAGCCACTGCCGCATGGCAACCGAATTTTCCAGATCGGTGCGCGCGCCGGCATAGTCGCCAAGGCCAATCCGGGTGTCGCCCAACCGCAGCAGCGCCAGCCCGTAATCCCAGGCGGCGCTGGTGTCATAGGGGTCAGCGGCGGCCAGCTTATAGGCAGTATCGGCCATGATCAGAAGCGCATCCTTCGCGCCCGCCAGATCGCCTGACCGGGCCTTGGCATCGCCGATCCGGTTTGCCGCCACCAGCCGATCATGCTGATAGACCTTGTCCTGCGGCTGCGCGGCCAGCAGGATTTCGGCCTTTTCCAGCGCCAGTTCGCCATAGGCAAGCGCCGCTTGCGGGTCGCCGTTGTCCAACAGGATCGCCGCCAGTTCGGAACCATAGATGGTCAGATCGCGCTGCGTGGGCAGATCGCCGGGGTCTTGCGCCACCAGGGCCTGAAGAACGGTGATGGCCTCGGCATAGGCGGCCTGTGCGGCGGCCAGATCGCCAAGCTTGCGCTGCAACGCGCCAATGGCCGACAGCGAGAAGGTCAGGTCCAGCTGAAACTGCTTGTTCGTCGGGTCGGCGGCGGCGGTGGCGCGGCGGGTCGTCAGCCCGTCCAGTTGCACCGCCAGGGCTTCGGGCAAACGGTCAAGCCCGCCCAGCGCCTGCCCCACCTTGTCCATGCAGATGCCAAGGTCGCGCTGGCTTTGCAGGTTGCCCGGATCGACCGTGACCAGCGCCAGTCGCAGATCGCGGCAGGCCTGATAGGCCTCGAGCGCGCCGGCAAAATCGCCTTCCTGCTGGTGGATCGAGCCGACCCTTTCATGGCTGACCGACAGATCGCGCACCCAAAGCGCGTTGGCGGGGTCCAGCGCCACCAGTTCGGCGCGGATGCTGCGCGCCTGTTCCTGGCTCATCAACGCCGAGCCCGGGTCGCCCATCATGTTGAAGACGTCGCCGATCCGTTCGTAGATGATGGCGCTGTCACGCTTGCGGGTGACGTTCTCGGGGTCCTGCGCCTGCAGATCCTCGCGGATTTTCATCGCCTCGGTAAAGGAGGCAAGGGCCGCGTCCAGATCGCCTTCGGATTGCATCGCATCGCCCAGGCGTTCGTAGCTGACCGAAAGGTTGCGGCGGATGTCGGGGTCGTTGGGGTATTGCTCGGCCAGCTTCTGGCTGATCTTCAGCGACACATCGAAGGCATCGCGCGCCCCCGCGCGGTCGCCCATCGCGACCAGCACGTCACCGATCCGTTCATGGCTGATCGAGACATCCTGATTGTAAAGGACGTCATCCGGCGCCATGTCCAGCAGCGATTCCGAGATGCTCAGCCCTTCCTGAAACGCCCCCAGCGCGCCGGGCAGATCGTTCAGCGCAAAGCGCACTTCGCCCAGCTTGTTCAGCACCACTTCAAGATCGCGCAACAGCGTCGTGTCGTTGGGGGTCTCGGTGTTCTGCTTGGAGGTGACGTCATAGGCCTTGGAATAGGCCTCTTCGGCCTCGCGCAGATAGCCTTGCTGCTGCAGGACCTGGCCGACGGAATTCAGGCTCCACACCAGTTCGCGCGCCCAGCCGAAATCCAGCGGGTTGGCCGCGACCTGGCCTTCGGCAAAGTCCGACCGCGTCATGAAGGCGCCAAGCGCGCCAAAGGTGTTGCCCGCCACCAGTTGCAGATCGCCCAGATCGCGCAGCGCATCGTTATAGGCGAACCGGGTGTCGCGGTCGGGCAGGTCGGCCTCGATCTCGGCGTAAAGCTCGACCGCATGGGTCAGGTCATCAATCGCCAGATCATAGCGCAGATCGGTGCGGGCGGCCTTGGCGTTCAGGATATGGGTGCTGGCTTCCGAAAGGGTGCGGGTCAGGTAGTTGGTCTTCAGCCCGGCCCGCGCGGTGGCGTCGATCCCTGCCGCTTCGGTCAGAAAGGCGCGGGCCGCGTCAAAGGCGCCCAGGGTCAGCTGTTCCTCGGCCTTGGCGCGCAGGTCGGCCACGCGCGGGTCGTCGCTGGCGTATTTCACCAGCTCGGCCTGGAACTGCCCATAGGATTCGGCCGCCTCCAGCAGCAGCCGGTGGCGTTCGTCGGCCGATTGCCGCGCCAGATCGCCCGAGATCAGCGCCGCATACAAGGGCGCCAGCGGCATGTTGCGGTCAGCCGCCAGTGCCTCGACCTCGGTACGCAGATCGGGCGTCAGGTCGGCCATCGCCATCAAAAGCTGGTCGCGTTCGGGCAGATCGCCGCTGCCCGAGATGAACACCAGCGCCGGCAGACCGCTTTCGATATAGGGCAGTTGCCGCCCGCGAGAGCGGTCGTAGACATCCTGCTGCACCAGCGTCAACGCCGATTTCAGCTCCACCCCCGCCGTGCCGAAATGGCGCAACAACGCGGCGGTGAAAGGCGAGTTCTTCTCGTTGCCGTCCGAGGCGGTTTCCCCCGGCGCTGCCGAAAAGGCAAACAGCACCCCGTCCGACCGGCCGATCCGCCCAAGACCAGGCTGCGGTTTGGGCATGTCCGCCGTGTCGCCCTTCAGCGCCACCGCCCCGCGCCCGTCGTCGCTGCCCGTCGCGCCCAACGTGAAGGGATCGTTGCGGCAGGCGTCCAGCAGGAAGATCCCCACCGGCGCCACTTCGGCCAGCACCGCCTGCACCTCCGAGAGCGGCAGCCCGGTCGCCTTCAGCGTCTCGGAGGAAGAGGCATCGGCATCGGTCGGCAGCAGATAGTTGACCCCGGCAATGGCCACGCCATGCCCGGCAAAGAACACCAGCGCCACATCGGCGCCCTTGGCATCGGTGCGAAAATCATCCAGCGCGCGGCGGGTGCGTTTCAGGTCGCGGTCGGTTTCCAGCCAGACCTCGAA
>JBATAV010000701.1:0-1872 GCA_049662025.1 Paracoccaceae bacterium
TGCCCTCTTGACCGCCTGCGGCGCCGATGGCTCGCCCGTGCCGCCCGGCCAGTCTGCCGCGCCGCCAAGCGCCGGCCTCTCGGGCACGGCCAAGATCGGCATCGTCGGCAGCTGACGCGACGTTGCAGGCCGCACTGCCTCTGCTATAGACCGGGGCTGTCAGGCAGGCCGGGGGCGCGATGGACCATTTTCTGCACAGCAGCGGCATTCTGCATGCCGAAGGCGTGGCGATCCCCGAGATTGCCGCCGCCGTCGGCACGCCGTTCTATGTCTATTCCACCGCTACCCTGACCCGGCATTACCGTCTGTTCACCGAGGCGCTGAGTCCGCTGCCGCATCTGGTCTGCTTTGCCATCAAGTCGCTGTCCAACGTGGCGGTCCTGAAGACGCTGGGCGATCTGGGCGCGGGGATGGATGTGGTGTCGATCGGCGAATACCTGCGGGCGAAGGCGGCAGGCGTTCCGGGCGAGCGGATCGTGTTTTCCGGTGTCGGCAAGACGCGGGCGGAGATTCGAGCGGCGCTGGAGGGGGGACTCCGTCAGTTCAACGTCGAGTCCGAACCCGAGATGCGGGCGATTTCCGAGATTGCCATGTCGATGGGTCTGGTGGCGCCGATTGCCATTCGGGTGAACCCGGATGTGGACGCCAGGACCCACGAAAAGATCGCCACCGGGAAATCGGAAAACAAGTTCGGCATCCCGATCGCCAAGGCGCGCGCGGCCTATGCCGAGGCGGCGCGCCTGCCCGGGCTGGCGGTGGTGGGCGTCGATGTGCATATCGGCAGTCAGCTGACCGAGTTGGCGCCCTTTGAGGCCGCGTTCCAGAAAGTGCGCGAGCTGACCTTGCGACTGCGCGACGACGGCCACGACATCCGGCGGCTGGATCTGGGCGGCGGCCTTGGCATTCCCTATGCGCGGTCGAACGAGGCGCCGCCCTTGCCCACCGACTACGGCGCGATGATCAAGCGGACCCTGGGCGATCTGGGGGCCGAGATCGAGATCGAGCCGGGGCGGCTGATCTCGGGCAATGCGGGGATGCTGGTGGCCGGCGTGGTCTGGGTCAAGCAGGGCGAAGGGCGGGATTTCCTGATCCTGGATGCGGCGATGAACGATCTGGTGCGCCCCAGCATGTATGGGGCCTGGCACGATATCATTCCCGTCGTGGAAACCGCACCGGGCGCACCGACGCAACCCTTTGATATCGTTGGGCCGGTGTGTGAAACCGGCGATACCTTTGCCAAGGCGCGCGAGATGGCCCTGCTGGCCGAGGGCGATCTGGTCGCCTTTCGCAGTGCGGGGGCTTACGGCGCGGTGATGGCAAGCGAATACAACAGCCGCCCGCTTGTCCCCGAGGTACTGGTGAACGGGGATCAATTCGCCGTCATTCGGGAAAGGCCTACCTTTGACGAAATGCTTTCCCGCGATAGACTTCCCCCATGGCTGTGACATCCTGTTCAGCCGACCGGAGTGCTGAATGACGCTGAATGCCCCTGCCGAGGCCCTCAAAAAGCTGGTCTGGCCGCTGCGTCTGACCCATTTCGGGCTGTGGGCAGAGCGGATCGCGCGGGCGTTCTGGCCGCTGTGGACGATTCTGCTGCTGACCTTTGCCGCGTTGGCCTTCGGGTTGCAGGACCTTGGGCCGATTCTCTGGGTGCAGATTGCGGCCTTTGTGGTGGGCTCGGCGGCGCTGATTGCGGCGTTCTGGGGCTGGCGGCAGTTCCGCAAGCCGACACGGGCCGAGGCGATGGCGCGGCTGGATGCGACACTGCCGGGCCGCCCCTTGGCGGCGCTGGAAGATACCCAGATCATCGGGGCAGGCGATCCGGCATCCCTGGCAGTCTGGCGGGCGCATCAGCGGCGCATGGCAGAGCGG
>JBATAV010000702.1:0-7784 GCA_049662025.1 Paracoccaceae bacterium
ACTCCCCAACTCTTGGACAGATTTCCGGGTGATTTAGGCTACTGCCTTCACCTGCTGATCTGTTTGGGTTGCGTTGAAGTAGTCCACGGCAGGCGGGTGTCCGCCATGGGCAGTGTGAGGTCTTTGATTGTTGTAGAAGGTGATCCAGCGCGCGACACCCGCCTTGGCCTGCGACCCGGTTTCCCAGGTGTGCAGATAGACGCATTCATACTTGAGCGACCGCCAGAGACGCTCGATGAAGATGTTGTCGAGATATCGAGCCTTTCCATCCATTGATATCTTTGTGCCCACACGCTTCAATCGGTCAGTCCAGGCGAAAGACGTGAACTGCGACCCTTGGTCAGTATTCATGATCTCAGGCGGGCCGAACTTCTGGATCGCCTCGTTCAGAGCCTCGACGCATAAGTCAGCCTCCAGCGTGTTGGAAATGTGCCAGGCCAATACCTTGCGGGTGAACCAGTCCATAATCGCGACCAGATAGAGAAAGCCTCGACGCATCCATTGCCCGGCAGGCGATTTGCAAAGCAAAACTGCCGAGAGGGGGAATGTAGGTGATGTCGCTGCACCAGACCTGATTGGGCCGGTCGATCCGCAGCCCGCCCAGCAGATAGGGGTAGGTCTTGTTCCCTTTCGCGGGCCTGCCCCCTCTCACACATGCAAGCATGTGTTGCCGGGCAACGGGTGTTGGGTTTCTGATACCCTCTCGGGACATTGCTTCGCAATGCCCTGCCGGGCAGTGGATCGGCATCAGTCGCATAAGGCGCATCAGCCGCCGGATGCGCTTTTCGTTCATGGCATGGCCCTCGTTTTGCAGGTGCCACGTCATCCATTGCCCGGCAGGCGATTTGCACGGCAAATCTGCCGAGAGGGTGCCGGACACCGTAAAACGGCGTGTCCAGAAACTGCCTCTCATGGTTTGCAAGGCAAACCATTGCCGGCCAATGGCTTGTCGACGCGCAGCATCAGGTCGAGGTTCATCGCCATCTCGCCCTGCGGCGCATAGTAGAACGACGAGCGAGAGATCGACAGCAGGCGGCACTGCGCCCCGACCGACAGCGTGGGATGGGTCCGTTCGATCATCCCACGCCTCACTTCCCGGTCCAGAGCTTGAGCTTTCTTGCCAAAAAATCGTTGGCGACGGCCTTCGCCATTGGGCTCGAACCAATGGCGCCTCAATGGCTCAGATCTCCGATCTTCGCATGCAGATCGCGGACCGTGTCCTCGGCAATCTCGGCGCTGGCTGCCGCCTTGCCACCCGGTTCAAAAATGCCCGCAGCACCTTCCAGCAGGGACTTCTTCCATTGGTGGATCATCATCGCCTCTCGGTGTTTGCAGGCAAACACCTGCCGGTAACAGATGGACCTCATAGGCCGCCGCCAGTTCCGACACCGTGCGTTCACCCTTCACGGCTTCCAACGCCACTCGCGCCTTGAAGCCTGAATCGTGGTCCCTGCGTTTCGACATGTTCTGTTCTCCTCATTCTTGGAGACCAGCAGACTTCAGATCGTAGCTTCCGTCACTGTCAGAATTCCGGGGGGTAGCTCACTCCTTTTCAAGAACAGCGCGGAATGAAGGCCAATTGGGCAGATCAAGGATCTCGGCGAGTCCGGAAACCAGCTCAGGGTCTATCCGCGGACTGAGCTTCTCCGCCGCGTAGCCTTAGCACTCGTAGCGCTTAGCTGTTTGCGATCGCATCGGCAAGCCGTGCGAAGTGGTAATTCATCCGCTCGGCGGGCACGCCGGAAAATCCGAGAATTAGGGCGCCTGGCCTTTTCGGTCCGACCGTGTAATCCGACAAGGGGAAGGACTGGATACCCAAGGCAAGTCCGGATCTGTGCGCGGCCGTATCGTTGCGACCGCCTTCAAGCCAGGCGAGGGCGTTCATCCCGCTGTCCGGGCAGTCAATCGTGGCAAGTCCGTCGAGAGCCCGCGTGCCAGCCTCGATGAAGGCTGCGCGCCGCTGCGTGTAGAGCTGGCGCATTCTGCGAAGATGGGTAACAAAATGTCCGCCGCCGATGAATTCGGCGAGGGCAAGTTGGGCTTCAACTGCAACGCTACGGTTCACAAGCCCGGCAAGATTGCGGGCAGGCGACACGAGTTGTTGCGGCAGAACCATGTATCCCACTCGGATTGCGGGATAAAGCGCCTTGCTGAATGTGCCCACATAAATAACCCTGCCATGGAGGTCGATCGATCGCATGGACGGGAGCGACGGCCCTATATACCGAAACTCGCTGTCATGGTCGTCCTCGACTATCCAGGATTTGTTATGCTCTGCCCAATCAAGCATGGCCAGACGCCGCGAGAGCGACAATGTCACCCCAAGGGGCTGGTGCCGAGACGGCATCGTGAAGGCAAAGCGGGCGTCCGGATATGTTGCGACAGCCCCGGCCACGTCCATTCCGTCCAGATCCACACCGACAGAACAGATTTCAAGCCCCAGCGTCCGAAACAGATTATAGACCGTTACCGGCCCCGGATCCTCGAACCAGATCTTGTCACCGGGGTTGGCAAGCAGCAGCGCGACCAGTGCAAACGCACCGTGACCTCCGGGCGTTATCACGATCTGTTCGGGGTCACAGAAGTCGCCCCGGTGCAGGGCAAGATACTCGGCAATCCGATGACGCAATACCGCTTCGCCGGCCGAGTCTCCGTATCCCATGACGCTGACGCGACCCGTCCGGGTTGCGACATTCCAGCATTTCCTCCAGATGCCAAACGGAAACTGATCAAAAGCTGGATGATTGGGCTGGAACGCATGATACCCAACCGTCGTGATGTCAGCGGACATCTGACGCGACAAGTCGCCAACACGCGACAATCGAGGTGCTGCGATTTCCGGCAGTCCGGTCCAATCCGTCGCGCTGCCCTGTCGGGGAATCTGCCATGGCAAGTCCTTCGTCACGAATGTGCCGGAGCCTTGCCGCGTTTCCAGATACCCTTCGGATTTCAGGTTCTCCAGCACCCGGACGATCGTGGGCCGCGACATGGCCAATTCGTCAGCCAGAACGCGACTGGCCGGCAACCGAGTGCCACCTCGCAGGTTTCCCTGAAGGATCGCCGTCCGCAACTGGTCCTGAATCTGCCGGAACTTCGGCACCGTTGCATCGGGGTCAATGCGAACGAATGGCAGGATCGCGCCTTCGTGTTGCTTGACCAACTGGCAGTCTCCATCATGAGAAATTGGTATGCTGCAACACATCATAGTGGACATTGATAGTTAGTCCAATTCTTGATCCTGTGGCGGTCTGGGCCAACATCAAGAGTGCTCGATGTACCACCCCGGATGTCTGGGCACACATGATGGCAGCGGTCGCCTGTATAGCGCCAAGCGAGACGCCGATACGAAAGGGCTGCAGTCTGGACTGTCTCGGAACGAAATTTGTGCCTCCGCGTCGAGGTACACTCGCTTGGAAAGCCGCAAGTCATTCGATAGGGTGGAAAAACAGAGCCTGTGTAAGCATCTTGCTAAATACGGCCACAACAAGGAGGAAACGATGAAGAATCTCATGAAAAACACGACGGCCTTGGTTGTCGTCTCGGCGGCCACGCTGTTCGTCTTGCAGCCGACAACTGCACACGCTGACGCACTGTCCGATCTTGCCGCAGCGGCAGAGAAGGAAGGGCAGTTGACAGTCATCGCACTGCCGCACGACTGGTGCGGTTATGGCGGCGTGATCGACGGCTTCAAGGCGAAGTATCCGGGTATCACCGTGAACGAGTTGAACCCTGATGCCGGAAGCGCGGACGAGATCGAGGCGATCAAGGCCAACATGGGCAATACCGGGCCGCAGGCCCCGGATGTCATTGACGTTGGCCTGGCGTTCGGTCCTTCGGCAAAGGCGGATGGTCTGATCCAGCCCTACAAAGTGGCCACCTGGGACGAAATTCCTGACACCATAAAGGATGCCGACGGGTACTGGACCGGCGACTACTATGGCGTGATGGCCTTCGGAGTGAACAAGGACCTCATCTCCTCGAGCCCGACCGATTGGGCCGATCTCCTCAAGCCGGAATACGCCAGTTCGGTATCGCTCACCGGTGATCCGCGCAGTTCCAATCAGGCAATCCTCGCCATCATGTCCTCAGGCATGTCGCGAGGCGCCAAACCCGGAGAAGAATCCGGCATGAAGGGTCTGGAATTCTTCGCCGACCTCAACAAGGCCGGAAATTTCGTGCCGGTCACGGGCAAGGCCGGGACCATTGCGCAGGGGCAAACACCAATTGTCATCGCCTGGGATTACAATCTGCTCGCATGGCGCGATGGCTTGAAGGGCAATCCGCCGATGGATGTGATTGTGCCGAAATCGGGCGTGATTGCAGGTGTCTACGTCCAGGCAATCAGCGCCTATGCTCCGCATCCGAATGCCGCAAAGCTGTGGCTGGAGTATCTTTATTCGGACGAAGGTCAGACCGGGTGGCTGAAGGGCTACTGCCATCCCGCGCGTTTCGGTGCGATGTCCAAAGCGGGCGCATTGCCGCAAGAACTGCTCGACAATCTGCCTCCGGCAGAGGCCTACGACAATGCGGTTTTCCCGACAATTGACGAACAGGCCGCCAACAAGACCGCGGTGACCTCCGGATGGGACGGCACCGTCGGTGCCAACGTAGAGTAGCCCACCATTTCCCAAGCTCCGCATGATATTGGCGGAGCTTGGGGAACATCAGCGGACAATTTCAAGCATGGCGATGCCTCTCTCTCCCTTGTCATCGGTCGTACGGTCGCGACATATTCTGAACTGGATCGGGATCGCCCCATTCCTCTTGTTCGCGCTGCTCTTCCTGGTACTTCCGACGTTGAATATCGTGGTAGGTGCCTTCCGCAACGCGAATGGCGATCTGACGTTTGACAACATCGCCGGACTCCTTACTCCTTCAATCCGAGGTGCCTTCTGGATTTCCATCAGGTTGAGCCTGCTGACTGCGGTGCTCGGCTGTCTGTTCGGCTTCCTGATCTCGGCCGCGATCACATTCGGCCGATTGCCCGGCTGGTTGCACAGCCTGGTGATGACGTTTTCGGGAGTCGCTGCAAATTTCGCCGGCGTGCCGCTTTCCTTTGCATTCATCGCAACCCTTGGCCGGGTCGGGCTAATCACCGTGCTTCTGCGGGATTGGCTGGGCCTGAACCTGTATGCAAGTGGCTTCAACCTGATTTCCTTCCTTGGCCTGACCATCACCTACCTGTATTTCCAGATCCCGCTCATGGTGCTGATCATCACCCCGGCACTGGAAGGACTGCGCCGCGAATGGCGTGAGGCAGCCGAGATTCTGGGGGCCAGCGGGTTCCAGTACTGGCGCATGGTCGCGCTGCCGGTGCTTTGGCCATCGATACTGGGCACGTTTGCTCTTCTTTTCGCCAACGCCTTTGGCGCGGTCGCCACCGCCATCGCTCTCACCGGCTCGTCGCTATCGATCATTCCGATAGTCCTTTTGGCCCAGATAAGGGGCGATGTATTGAACGACCCGCATCTGGGCTATGCCATCGCCTTTGGGATGATCGTGCTTACCGGCTTTGCCAATGCCATCTATATCGTTCTCCGGATGCGCGCCGAGAGGTGGATCAAATGAGCCGCAACCGCCTTTGGGCCGGGTCCGTCATCCTGTTCGGCTCGCTCTACTTCCTCCTGCCGCTCGTCGGCATGTTCGAATTCTCGTTGCGCATGAAGCGCGGCGAATACAGCTTCGAGGCTTACCGCGTCGTCCTCGCCGATCCGCAGTTCCAGCAGACCCTTGGCTATTCCGTTGCCCTTGCCCTGTTTACCATCGTGCTTGGGGTTCTGATCGTGGTGCCAACCGCCTATTGGGTGCGGCTGCGGCTGCCAGGCGTGCGCCCGGTGATTGAATTCATCACGCTTATGCCATTGGTGATTCCGCCGATCGTGATCGTCTTTGGCTACATCCGCATCTTCAACACCTCGTCATACCTGCCGTTGACCGGCAGTTGGTGGGGCACCAACATATTGATTCTCTTCGGCTATGCGACGCTCGCTCTACCCTACATGTACCGCGCCGTGGATACCGGGTTGCGCACCATCGACATTGGAACGCTGACCGAGGCGGCACAAAGTCTGGGCGCTGGTTGGGCGCGCATTTTGATAACGGTGATCTTGCCCAATGTCCTGGTTTCGGTTCTTTCAGGCGCATTCCTGACCTTCGCCATCGTGATCGGCGAATATGTCTTCGCAGCCCTGCTGAACGTCAACTCCTTTGGCCCGTACATGGTCTGGACGGGCAGCAACCGCGCCTACGAACCGTCTGCACTGGCGGTCATAGCATTCGCCATCACCTGGGTGTGCATGGGGCTGATGCAACTCGTGACCAGGTTCTCAAAATTTCCCACGGCGAGGCAGTAGTCAATGAGCTTCCTTAAACTAGACCAACTGGGAAAGTCCTTCGGCACAGTGGAAGTGGTAAAGGGTTTCAGCCTGACGGTCGACAAGGGCGAATTCATCTCTTTCCTTGGCCCATCGGGCTGTGGCAAGACCACTGTGCTGCGCATGGTGGCCGGGTTTGAAACGCCGACTATCGGCTCGATCCAGATTGACGGGCAGGAGGTGACCGGCCTGCGACCCAACCAGCGCAACATCGGTATGGTGTTTCAGTCTTATGCCCTGTTCCCGAACCTGAACGTCGCGCAGAACGTGGGCTTTGGCCTGCGTGTTGCCAAAATGTCCAAGAACGAAACTGCGTCGCGAGTGGCCGAGATGCTGGACCTGATCGGCCTGAAAGATCTGGGTGACCGCTACCCTTTCCAATTGTCGGGTGGCCAACAGCAGCGGGTTGCCCTGGCCCGCGCGCTGGCGGTGCGGCCAAAGGTTCTGCTCCTGGACGAGCCGCTATCGGCGCTTGATGCCAAGATCAGGGTAAGCCTGCGAGAGGAAATCCGCAGAATCCAACGTGAGTTGGGCATCACCACGATCTTCGTCACGCACGATCAGGAAGAGGCGCTGTCGATGTCCGATCGCGTCGTGGTCATGCATCAGGGTATCGCCGATCAAGTCGGCACGCCGTTCGAAATCTACAACCGCCCGACGACAAGGTTTGTGGCGCAATTTGTCGGCACGCTCAATCTGCTTGACGCCACCGTGCTTGACAGCGCGTCAGGTCAGGTGAGGGTTGGCGAGGTTCAAGTTGCCCTGAAAAGGGCCCTGCCCTCCACCGCGAAGGACAAGATCAGTCTCGCGCTCCGCCCCGAGGCGGTTGGGTTTGGCCGGCGCGAGGGACGCGATGTGGTCCTTTCGGGCACCGTCGCCGAAGTGCATTTCCTCGGTTCGGTAATCCGTATGCGGGTGGAGGTGGCCGGGCAATCCGTGTCGCTCGATACCTTCAATCGACCAGATGCTCCGCCTCCGGCAATCGGTTCCGCCGTTGAGATCAGCGTGTCCGAAAGGGATCTTCTGGTGCTGCGCGAATGAGCGCTCCACGATAGGAACTCGGGACGGAGACAGACAACACACCACAAGTCGTCCGGGTCAGCTCATGCGCAGTCGTTCAAGCGTAGCTGCCTGCAAATCGGCATTGGCCGCCATCCGGACGGTCACATAGGACGACGCTGCGCCGAATGGCTGCCCGTCCCAATCGGAGACCACGCCGCCGGCACCCAGGATAATCGGCATCTGCGGGAGGATGTCGTAGTCAAAGACCTTGCTTTCAAGAAGCAGATCGACGGTAACCGTCCGGTGACTCCGCTCACTTCTTCCGCGTTTTCCATTTCTTTGCGAGCTTGAGAACGTCGAGACGCAGTTCGTCTGCGTCTGGGACATGCGGATCGAACGGCCCGCCTG
>JBATAV010000703.1:0-2188 GCA_049662025.1 Paracoccaceae bacterium
TTGGCGGCACCACGCCGGAGAGCGAGGCGTTGCAGCGGATCGCGGCGGGGCTGGACATTCCGCCGCTGGAGCAGATTCCGGCCGACCATGTGCTGACCCGCACCTTCTATCTGTTGCAGGATTTCCCGGGCCGGTTTGCCGAAGGCAGCCTGTGGGTGGAGGCAGCGCCCCCCGATGCGGTGCTGGCCGAGGGGATGCCGTTTCGCGCCCTGAACGACGGGGTGACGCCAGTGGTGATCGGCGGCAATGACTGGGCGGCGGCCTGGGCCACGGATGCCAATGGCGTGCCGATGCTGCCGGTGGGGCGCGGCTTTGCCGGCGAACGCCAGCGCGAGATTGCCTATCGGTTCGGGATCAACCTGATCATGCATGTGCTGACCGGAAATTATAAGTCGGATCAGGTGCATGTGCCGGCACTTCTGGAAAGGCTGGGGCAATGAGCCTGGTTTTCGACCCGCTGGTGATCTGGCCGGTGATCTGGGCCTTGGCGGGCGTGGCGCTGCTGCTGCTGGCGCTGGCCTTGTGGCGGGGACTGTCGGGCTGGGCCTTGCGCGGGCTGTCGGCGCTGGCCTTGCTGGCGGCACTGGCCAACCCGTCCTTGCAACAGGAAAACCGGGCGGGGCTGGATGACATTGTCATTCTGATCGTCGATGACAGTGCCAGTCAGGGCCTTGGCGGGCGCGGTGAGCAGGTGGATGCGGCGGTGGCGCGGATCACCGCCGAGGTGGACGCGATGCCGGGGACCGAACTGCGCATCCGCCGTTTTGCCGATGGCGAGGAAGATGCGGGCACCCTGGCGATGACGGCGATGGCCGAGGCGCTGGCCGAAGAGCCGCGGGCGCGGGTGGCGGGGGTGCTGCTGGTGACTGACGGCCGGGTGCATGACATGCAGATGACGCCCAGTCTGCCCGCCCCCTTGCATGTGCTGTTGACCGGGAAAGCTGCCGATTGGGACCGCCGTCTGGTCATTCGCAACGCGCCCGCCTTTGCCATCATCGGCGAGGAGTTCACCCTGAAGCTGATGGTCGAGGATGTCGGCGCGGTGCCCGCCTCGGCCGGGACGGAGGTGGATCTGACCATCGCCGTCGATGCCGAGGAACCGCAGGTCTATACCATTCCGGTGGGGGTGGAGCTGGACCTGCCGGTGACGCTGCCGCATGGCGGGATGAACGTGTTGCAATTCAGCGTGGCGCCGGTGGCGGGAGAGTTGACCGACCGCAACAATGCACAGGTGGTGCAGGTGAACGGGGTGCGCGACCGGCTGCGGGTGCTGCTGGTGAGTGGCGAGCCGCATGCAGGCGAACGGGTCTGGCGCAACCTGCTGAAGTCGGATGCCTCGGTCGATCTGGTGCATTTCACCATTCTGCGCCCGCCGGAAAAGCAGGACAACGTGCCGGTGGACGAGTTGAGTCTGATCGCCTTTCCGACGCGGGAATTGTTCGTCGAGAAGATCAAGGAATTCGATCTGATCATCTTTGACCGCTACCGGATGCGGGGCATCCTGCCGATGAGCTATATCGACAATGTGGTCGACTATGTGAAGAACGGCGGCACGGTGCTGGTGGCGGCGGGGCCGGAATTCGGGGTGGTGGATTCGCTTTACCGCTCTCCTCTGGCGGAAATCTTGCCGGTGGCGCCGACGGCGCAGGTGATCGAGGGCGGCTTTACCCCGAAGATCACCGAACTGGGCAAGCGCCATCCGGTGACCGAGGGGTTGGAGAAATTCGCGCCGCCGGGCAAGGATGGGGAACCGGGCTGGGGCCGCTGGTTCCGCATTGCCGAGGTGGAAAAGCTGTCGGGACAAACGGTGATGGAGGGGCCGAACGGGCTGCCCTTGCTGGTGCTGGACCGGGTGGGCGAGGGGCGGATTGCGGTGCTGGCCAGTGACCAGGCCTGGCTGTGGGGCCGTGGCTACGAGGGCGGCGGGCCGCAGCTGGAGCTGTTGCGGCGGCTGGCGCACTGGATGCTGAAGGAGCCGGAGCTGGAGGAAGAGACGCTGACCGCGACGGCCAAGGGCGAGCATCTGACCATCGTGCGGCGCACCATTGCCGAAGCGGCGCCCGGCCCGTTGACGGTGACGGGGCCGGATGGGGCCAAGGTGGTGCTGCAGATGACCCAGACCGCGCCGGGGCGCTATGAGGTGCAGTGGGATGCGCCGGGCCTGGGTCTGTTCCGGCTGGAACAGGGT
>JBATAV010000704.1:0-3054 GCA_049662025.1 Paracoccaceae bacterium
GGAATGTCGACGTTGTCCACACCAATCCCGGCGCGGCCGACCACTTTCAGGCGGCTGGCAGCCTCCAGCAGCTTCTCGGTCACCTTGGTGGCGGACCGGATGGCAAGGCCGTCATATTGGCCGATCACGGCCAGAAGCGCATCCTTGTCCTTGCCCAGCTTGGGCAGGTAATCAACATCAACGCCGCGATCGCGGAAGATCTGCACGGCGGTTTCGGAAAGCTCGTCGGAAACAAGAACGCGGGGGCGGGCCATGGCAGGCTCCTTTTTCAATGGGAATTGGGGGGTGGGTTGGGCGGGGTTCACCCCGCCGCCCCGGTCAAACAGCCTGCGTCAGCGCGGCAATCTCGGCGTCAAACGCCCATTCGATCCAGGGCATCAGCGCGGCCACATCTGCGGTCTCCACCGTTGATCCGCACCAGATGCGCAGGCCCGGCGGGGCATCGCGATAGGCGCCAAGGTCAAACCCCACGCCCGCTTTTTCCAGCCGCTTGGCCACGGCCTTGGCAAAGGCCGCGCCATCCACTATCCGCAGGTCGGTAAACCGTATGCAGACACTGGTGGTCGAAGCCGTGGCAGGGTCTTCGGCCAGATTGGCGATCCAGTCGCGGGTTGCACAGAACGCCCAAACCGTGCGCGCATTTGCATCAGCCCGCGCGATCAGGCCTTTCAGCCCGCCCACCGTTTTCGCCCATTTCAGCGCAACAAGGTAATCTTCATTGGCCAGCATCGACGGCGTGTTGATCGTCTCGCCCTGAAAGATCCCCTCGATCAGCTTGCCCTTCGAGGTCAGCCGGAAGATCTTCGGCAGTGGCCAGGGCGGCGTATAACTCTCCAGCCGCTCCACTGCGCGGGGCGAAAGGATCAGCATCCCATGCGCGCCTTCGCCACCCAGCACCTTCTGCCAGCTGAAGGTCACCACATCCAGCTTGTCCCACGGCAGGTCCATCGCAAAGGCCGCAGAGGTGGCATCGCAGATCGTAAGACCCATCCGATCCACCGGGATCGCGTCTCCATTCGGCAGCCGCACGCCGCTGGTCGTGCCGTTCCAAGTGAACACCACGTCGGAATTGAAATCCACCGTGCCCAGATCAACGATCTGCCCATAGGGCGCGACCTTGACCTTTGCGTCCAGCTTCAGTTGCTTGACCACATCGGTGACCCAGCCTTCGCCAAAGCTTTCCCAGGCCAGCATTTCCACCGGACGGGCGCCCAGCAGCGACCACATGGCCATCTCCATCGCCCCGGTGTCCGAGGCCGGGACGATCCCGATGTGGTAGCCCTCGGGTACGCCCAGAATCGCGCGCGTCAGGTCGATTGCTTCTTTCAGCTTGGCCTTGCCAACAGTGGCACGATGCGACCGGCCCAAGGGTGCGTCTGCCAGCATCTCAACGGAATAATGGGGGATCTTGGCACAGGGGCCAGAGGAAAAGCGCGGATTTGCCGGCCGCGCGGCCGGAGTCGGAGTATCGATCATGGTAGCCTTCCAGCTAAAGGCCCCTCGTTGGGGAGGGGTGTCCCACTGCCGGAAATACGGCCCGCCGCGGGCTGGCACAAGCGGAAAAATCACGCTAAAGCGCCGCATCGTCGCGCGAAAGCGACGCTTGCGTTCACTATCGGAAACTCCGCCCCCATGTACACCGTCACCCTGCTGACCAACCCCAAGACCCCGATGCTGGATCGCAGCACGGTGGAATCCCTGCGCAATGCCTGGGGCGGCGGCGATGCGCGCTGGCTGAACCCCGGTGTCGCGGCGGAATTTCCGGTGGCTTCGGTGCCCGCGAACCAGTGGGAGGTGTGGCAGGGCCTGCAGGCCTTGCAGATCGACATGGCGGTGCAGCCCGATTCAAACCGCCGCAAACGTCTGCTGATTGCAGATATGGACAGCACCATGATCCAGCAGGAATGCATTGACGAACTGGCGGGCGAGGCCGGCGTCGGCGCGCATGTTGCCGGCATCACCGCCCGCGCGATGAACGGAGAGCTTGATTTCGCCGATGCCCTGCGCGAACGGGTCACCTTGCTGAAAGGCCTGCCCGAGACCGTCATTGCAAACGTCCTTCGTGACCGGATCACCCTGATGCCCGGTGGCCCGGCGCTGTTGGCAACCATGCGGGCGAATGGGGCGCATTGCGCGCTTGTTTCGGGCGGCTTCACCAGCTTTACCAGCGTCATCGCCGCCCGCCTCGGCTTTCACGAAAACCACGCCAATACGCTGCTGGCCGAAGGCGGGGCGCTGACTGGCCAGGTCGCCGACCCGATCCTTGGCAAAGAGGCCAAGCTGCAGGCGCTGCACCAGATTGCTGTCCGGCTGGGCCTCACCCAAGCCGATGCCATTGCGGTCGGCGACGGCGCGAACGACCTGCCCATGCTGCTGGCCGCAGGGACTGGCGTTGCGTTGCACGCCAAGCCGCGCGTGCAGGCCGACTGCGACATTCGCGTGAACCACGGCGACCTCACCGCGCTGCTCTATCTGCAAGGCTACAACCGCGACGCCTTCGCCCCATGCTGATCCGCCCCGCCACCTCCGCCGACGCGCCCGCGATGGCGGCGCTGCTGAATCGCGTCATTGAAATCGGCGTCACCACCGCGCATCAGCACGCCAAAACCGAAGCGCAGGTTTGCGCCGATTGCATCGACGGCCCCGAGGCGCTGATCTGCGTTGTGGCCGAATTCGACGGCGTTCCAAGTGGTTTTCAGGCCGTCGGCATCTGGCCTGATCTGCCGCAGGGCTGGGGCGACATCGGCACTTTCGTGATACCAGGCTTGCAGGCCAAAGGCATCGGCGGCTCCCCCTTGCCCCCGATCTGCCGAACGGCGACAAGCGGCAGATGTTCGAAATCGCCACCCACCTCGCCCTGATCCTGATCCTTGCCGCCTTTCTTGCCGGATTTGTCGATGCCATCGCGGGCGGCGGCGGGCTGATCACCGTGCCGGTCCTTCTCCTATGCGGCGCCAGCCCCGTTACCGCGCTGGCCACCAACAAGCTGCAGGGCGCCTTCGGCTCTGGCACCGCCGCGCTGGCCTTTGCGCGGGCGGGGCACGTCCGCTTGCG
>JBATAV010000705.1:0-12032 GCA_049662025.1 Paracoccaceae bacterium
CACCCCCCCGCTCTGGCCGCAGCATCCGGGAGGACCGCATGAAACTGAAAGACCTTGAGATCTTTGTCGTCGCCCCGCCCTCCCCCGGCTGGGGTGGGCGCTACTGGATATTCCCCAAGATCACCACCGACACCGGGATCGTCGGCTATGGCGAATGCTATGCCTCGACCGTCGGGCCGAAGGCGATGAAGGCCGTCATCGAAGACGTGTTCGAGCGTCACATGCTGGGCGAAAGCCCCGAAAACATCGAGTTGATGTTCCGCCGGGTCTATTCCTCGGGCTTCACCCAGCGCCCGGACCCCACCGTGATGGGCGCCTTTGCCGGGCTGGAGATCGCCTGCTGGGACATCCTTGGCAAGGCGCGCAATCGCCCGGTCTGGGCGCTGATCGGCGGGCGGATGAACCACCGGGTGCGCAGCTATACCTATCTTTACCCTGAACCCGGCCAGGACGCGGCGGAATTCTGGGTCAACCCCGACTGGCAGGCCGAAGCGGCCGTCAAGGCGGTGGATCAGGGCTTTACGGCGGTGAAATTCGACCCGGCCGGCCCCTACACCATTCGCGGTGGCCACCAGCCAGCGATGTCCGACATTTCGCGCTCCGTCGCCTTCTGCAAGGCGATCCGGCAAGCGGTGGGCGACCGCGCCGACCTGCTGTTCGGCACCCATGGCCAGTTTTCCACCCCCGGCGCGATCCGGCTGGGCCGCGAGCTGGAGCCTTACAACCCGCTGTGGTACGAAGAGCCGATCCCGCCCGACAACCTGCTGGAATTCGCCGAGGTGGCGCGGCAGGTCCGCATCCCCTTGGCCACCGGCGAGCGGCTGACCACCAAGACCGAATTCGGCATGCTGTTGCGGGCGGGCGGCGTGAAGATCCTGCAACCGGCGCTGGGGCGGTTGGGCGGCATCCTTGAGGGGCGCAAGCTGGCCGCCATCGCCGAAATCTTCAACGCCGAAATGGCGCCGCACCTCTACGCCGGCCCGGTGGAATGGGCGGCGAACCTTCACCTGTCGGTGTCGATCCCGAACCTTCTGATCCTCGAAACCATCCAGACCGGCGGCTCCTTCCACCTTGCCTTGATCCGCAACACGCTGAAATGGGAAGACGGCTATGTGCTGCCGCCGGAAGCCCCCGGCCTTGGTATCGACTTCGACGAAGACCTGGCCCGCGCGCATCCCTATACCGGCACCGGGTTGCATCTGCAGATGCAGGAAGCGCCTTGCGACTATCGCCACGGCAATCGGTTCGGGGGCGGGGCGCCGACCGCAAAGGCGGATTGACGGGCGGGATGGCGGGCGGGTTTGGCCCCCTGCCCCGCCGCCACCCTTTGCGGCAGCGAGAGAGGGAATGATGGCAGGTATCTGGCTTTGCGGGATGGTCGCGGTTGATGGCGGCGCGGACCATCCCCACGCCTTGCGCCGACTGCGCGAGTCTTTCCCGGACATCGACTTCCGCCCCGATTCTGGCCCCGGTTCTGGCGGCCTGCGGCTGGTCACCGACTCTGCAATGCCCGAAGGCGCATTCCGGATCATGCCCGGCCAAGCCTCTGGCCAGCCCACCGAAATCCGCGGCGGGCCGTTTTCCGGCGTGATCTTCGGCACCGAGGCGCTGATCGCGCAAGGCGGGTCCCACCCCGGCCGGTTGTGCCTGCCCGCCGCGGCAATCGAGGACGCACCGGGCCTGACCTACCGCACCTTCTGGACCTGGGATCATTCGACCAACTGGGAGATTTCCCAGATCGGCCAGCAGGAAATCGGTGTCTTCAACCCCTATGGCAAACCGCCAAAGGGCTTTCTGGCCGACTATTGCCGATGCGTGGATTTCTGCTCGAAGAACCGCATCGCCGCCATCGTGATCTATGGCTTTCTGCGCGACAGCCATGGCGGCGTCGCGGCGGGGCAGGAACTGTGCCGCTATGCCACCGAACGCGGTGTGCGGATCGTGCCGGGCATCGCCATCGGATCCTATGGCGGGGTCTATTGGGAGGGCGCGCATCGCTACAACCTGGCGACCTGGCTGAAAGACAACCCGCAGGCCGCTGCCAGCCTGGAAAAGGGTGTCGGCTTCCAGATCGCCGATCTGGCCTTTCCGCTGAACTTCCCGCGCTCGGACTACACCCTTTCTGCCTGCCCATCGGCCCCCGAAACCATGGCATGGATGCAAGAGGCCGTCGCCTGGATGGCCGAGACCTTCGACATCGGCGGCATCAACATCGAGGCCGGCGACTACGGCGTTTGCGGCTGTGCGCGCTGTGTCGCCCGGCGCGATAACGAGGCCGAGGCGGCGCGGCGGGCGGGTGACCACGGCGATTTCTGGTCGCACACCGACATGGCCGACAACTTCCCGCGGCTTTACCGCACGGCCAAGGCGATCAAGCCGGACCTCTGGATTTACTCGGAAATCCAGTGGGATAACCTTCTGGACCCGGTCGCGCACGAGGCGCAGAGGCGGCTGCCGAAGGGGGGCATCTACCAACACACCACCAACCGGAGCTATTGGGGCCGGATCGAACAGGGGCTGACGCGCGGCTATGTGGAAAGCCTGCCGACCCAGCCCAACGTTCTGCGCTGCCAGTTCGCCTGCCAGTGGAACGGCGATGAGCGGACCGAGCGTTACGCCCTGAACGCCCGCGTCTTTGGCGACATGGCACGGGTCTGCGCGCGGACCGGGATGAACGGGCTGACGGTCTGGGGCGAACCCTCGCCCTATCACGCCACGGTGGAGTTGTCGTATCTGGCCTTTGCGCGGTTCAGCTGGCAGCCCGATCTGACCTTTGACGATTTCCTGAACGAGACCGCCGCACCGCTTCTGGGCGGCACCGGGGCTGCGGGCGCGTTCGTGGCCATTGCCGAAGAACTGGACGCGCATCAGCGCCTTCCGGTCGAACGCCTTGCAGCCCTGCAACGGCAGGCAGCGGGCCACCGGCAGGGCGGAGAGGTCGGGCGGCGCTGGCTGAGCCTGGAGGACCAGATCGCCCGACGGGCCTATATGGGCCACTGACGCAACCGTAACAGGGGAAGGTGGCGATCCCGGGAGGACTCGAACCCCCGACCCGCTGCTTAGAAGGCAGCTGCTCTGTCCAGCTGAGCTACGGGACCGTGGCCGTCCTTTTAGCCAAGCGCCTTCGTCATGAAAACCGAATTCGGATCGGGCCCGTAGCCCTTGAACGGCCCGCAGTCCAGGAAACCCGCCCGCGCATAGAGCGCCCGTGCCGCAACGAAGGTGGGTTGTACGCCGGTTTCCAGTGACAACCGGGAAAAGCCGTCTTTGGCGGCCTCGGCGACCAGATGATCCAGCATCGCCTTTGACAGGCCGCGCCCGCGCGCCTCGGTCAGGACGTGCATCGACTTGATCTCGGCATGGGTTGCATCGATGAGCTTGAAGGCGCCCATCGCCACCGGCTGGCCGGAATCGCGCATCACGAAGAATCGGATGCCTGGGGTGGCCAGCGCCCCCTTGTCCATCATGTGAATGGATTCGGGCGGCGTGTCGGCGTGCATGTCCGCCGTGTGGCGATCAAACAGCAGCGCCAGATCGGGGGTCAGCGGGTGTTCTTCGGTTATCGTGATGGTCATGGGCGCACCTCCTGGCCCCCTTCCTTGCCGCGACCCGCGCGCGGGCGCAAGCGGATGCCCGCAAGGGGCAGGCTTTCCGGGCTTGGATTGCCTGAACTTTGTGCAATCCTTGGCGTGGTTCCCCGACGGAGGCCCCGATGCGCCTGATCCTTGCCGCCCCAACGCTGATGCTGGCCCTGCTTTTCGCCCTGCCCGCCGCCGCCGAGACCCGGCAGCACGGCAATGTGATCTTCGATCTGCCGGAGGGCTGGCGGATCGGCAAGGTCCGCCAGGACGGAACCCAGGTCATCTGGTCGGACCTGCCGGACGATGCCTGCCAAACCTGCGCCATCTATATCGCAACCGGCGATGCCGGGACCATGGCGCTGGACGCCTATCTGACGGCGCAGACCCTGCGCTTCGCCGAACCCGCCGAGGCCGGGCCGCAGGTGGAACCGATGGCCTCGGAGATGGTCAACATCCACGGCCGCCCCGGCGGGATGCAGGGGCAGAAGGTGGATGGCAAGCTGCAGATCCTGATCGCGGTGCAACTGTTTGGGCGGATGGAGCTGATCGGCTTCGAGACCCCCGGTTCGGACCCGGACACCGCGACCGAGAACCTGCGCATCTTTGAGCGCGACGTGATGCCGATGATCGAAGGCGCGCGCTTCGTGTCGGAAGGCGCGAAAGCCCTGATGCCCGCGCCGCAGCCCGGCGCAAGGCAGGGGGTGTACTGGGGCACTTCGACCTGGTGGTCGCTGGGGCTGGACGGGATGATGCAGATGCAGATCGACCATCGCTGGCTGACCTTCTGGCCGGACGGGCTGTTCTATGACGGCACGCCCCCGGCAGGCATCGGGGCGTTTGATCGTGCCTCGGCGCTGGCCAGAGGCGACATGTCCTGGGGCAGCTACCGCGAAGCGGGCGGCAAGCTGGTGCTGTCCTTCGCCTCGGGCGAGGTTCAGGAATTGGCGGTAACCGATGCCGGGTTGGAGACAGGTGGCAACACGCTTTGGCCGATCGAGCCTTTGCCCGACGGCACCAAGATCAACGGGTCGATCTCGACCATGTTCTATTCGGGCTTCAGCCCCGGCAGCGGGGTTTCGGGCGGGGCCTCGGCATCAAGCCTGACGGAATTCCACCCCGACGGCAGCTGGACGCGCGACTCTTCTGGCGGGGCCTTCGGCAATTTCGACCAGGGCGGCGGCTTTGCCACCTCTGCCGACAACCTGATCGGCGGGCGCTACGAGGTGAAGGACGGGCTGGTGATCCAGTATGCCAAGGACGGCTCGGTCCATGCCACCAACTACATCTACAAGGCCGATAACGCGATCTGGATCGGGTCTGACCTGCTGGCGGGCGGTTGAAGCCCTGGACTAGTGCGTCCAGGCGCCCTTGCGATCGGTAGCGAAGTTTTCGCCATAGCCGCGGGCGCGAATCAGCGGTTTGCGGGCCTTGGGTTCGACCAGGGTGAAGGCGATGCCTTGCGCCGTGGCATAGGCCTCGGCCGCCTCCTGGCTGTCGAAACGCAGGCGCACCTGGCTTTGCATGTCGGAAGACGAGGTCCAGCCCATCAGCGGATCAATCTGGCGCGCGGAGGCGGGGGCATATTCCAGCACCCATTGATGCGTCTTGGCGGTACCCGATTGCATCGCGGTCTTGGCGGGCTGGTAGATGCGGGCGCGCATGCGGTTCCTCCGGCGGATCGGCGGTCTGGATCAGGGCCTTATTGGCCGATCAGGGGGAAAAGCGCAAGCGGCACCTTGGCCCGGATGTGGTGGCATTCGCGGGGGAAGGTGCTGTCGACTGGCCACGGGGAGTGTGGGTGGGGTGTGGGTGCGGCCAGTCGACAGCCTTAGTGTGCTGCTTGCCAGATCACCTTGCCCCAAGCGCAAAAAGAACTCAACCGAAAGATGCGCCTTTGCGGCTTATTTTCGTTAAAATTGAGCAGGCCTGGTTAATGGGCCATCAAGACGTAGACAACCTGAGGATGAGATAGCGATTGTAGCGCCGGAACACATCGGCGGTGCGGCTGGTATCGGTCAGCCGCCGCGTCAGGTTGCGGCGGCGCTTTTCCGACAGGAACAGCGCCAGCGCCTTGCTGGCCAGCCACCAGGCCCGCGGCTTTTTCGCGCCGATCTCGGCCTGCGCGCTGTTCAGGCCGGTGCCCAGCACATGAAAGAACCCCTGCTCCAGATCGATCGAGGGTGCCACGCTGTCGGTGATATCCTCATCATGCGTCACGGTTACCGACAACGCCGCCAAAATCTCGCGGAACGCGGGCAGCCTGTGGCCGCCGCCGGGCTGCGGACCATCGACCTGACGGCCCTTGTAGGCCTCGGTTCGAAAGCAATCGGCGATCAGAATGGTGCCGCCGGGGGCCAGCAGCGGCAGGCAGCGCGGCAGGCCATCTTGCAGCGGAATATACTGAAAACTTTCAGAAAACAGGCACAGATCGTATGGCCCCTGCCCGGCGAAATCCTGAAAGGTGCATTCATGCACCCGCGCGCCGGGGGCATTCGCCCGGCACCGTGCCGCGAGATACGCGGACGGCACGACGATGTCGACCTGATGCCCCAGCGAAAGGAGTTTCTTCGCCGTCTCGCCCGCACCGCCGCCGATATCAAGAATGCGCGAGGGGCCGCGCGGCAGCAGCGCGAACAGCTTGTCGGTATAGGCGTCCTGCGCCCGGCGCAGGTTGCCGGCGACCGGCTCCAGCCCGTCCCACAGCCCGTAATGCAGGTTCTCGGCCCCGGTCAGCCAGCGGATCAGCGCCAGCCCCGTATCAAGGCCCACGGCCCGCGTATCGATCTTCTGTCCCATGCGCTTGCCTTAGCCGTTAGGCCGGTTTGCGGCAAGCATGGCTTGAACTGGAACAAAAACGGATCAAATCTGTCCTGTCCCGAGAGAATCAGCCATGCCCCACAACAATGCCAACGCGCTTGACCCCCGTCCCGACGTTCTGACCAAGCCAAAGCTGGAAGGCGGGCGGCGGTTCACGCTGCAATCGCCGTTCCAGCCGGCGGGCGATCAGCCGACGGCGATTGCCGAACTGACGGCCGGGGTGCGGGCCGGAGAACGCGATCAGGTTTTGCTGGGTGCCACTGGCACCGGCAAGACCTTCACCATGGCCAAGGTGATCGAAGCGACCCAGCGCCCGGCGATCATCCTGGCGCCGAACAAGACGCTGGCCGCGCAATTGTATGGGGAATTCAAGGGGTTTTTCCCCGACAACGCGGTGGAATACTTCGTTTCCTACTACGACTATTACCAGCCCGAGGCCTATGTCGCCCGCACCGACACCTATATCGAGAAGGAATCCCAGATCAACGAGCAGATCGACCGGATGCGCCATTCGGCCACGCGGGCGCTGCTGGAGCGGGATGATGTGATCATCGTCGCCTCGGTGTCGTGCATCTACGGCATCGGCAGCGCCGAGACCTATTCGGCGATGACGCAGGACCTGATTGTCGGGCAGCTTTACGACCAGCGCAGGGTGATTGCCGAACTGGTGGCGCAGCAATATCGCCGGCTGGAAGGGTCGTTCCAGCGCGGCGCCTTCCGGGTGCGCGGCGACAGCCTGGAGGTCTGGCCCGCCCACCTGGAAGACCGCGCCTGGCGGTTTTCGTTCTTCGGCGAAGAGCTTGAGTCGATTGTGGAATTCGATCCGCTGACCGGGGCGAAGACCGATACCTTCCGGCAGACCCGGATCTACGCGAACTCGCACTACGTCACCCCCCGGCCCACCCTTCAGCAGGCGATCAAGGGCATCAAGGACGAGTTGTTTCACCGGCTGAAGCAGCTGACCGGAGAGGGAAAACTGCTGGAAGCCCAGCGGCTGGAGCAGCGCTGCAATTTCGATCTGGAGATGATGGAGGCGACCGGCAGTTGCGCCGGGATCGAGAATTATTCGCGCTGGCTGACCGGGCGCGCGCCGGGCGAACCGCCGCCCACCCTGTTTGAGTTCATCCCCGACAATGCCATTGTTTTTGCGGATGAATCCCACGTCTCGGTGCCGCAGATCGGCGGCATGTACAAGGGCGACTTCCGCCGCAAGATGACGCTGGCCGAACACGGGTTCCGGCTGCCGTCGTGCATGGACAACCGGCCGTTGAAGTTCGAGGAATGGGATGCGATGCGGCCGCAATCGGTGTTCGTTTCGGCCACCCCCGCCGCCTGGGAGCTGGAGCAGACCGGGGGGGCGTTTACCGAACAGGTGATCCGCCCGACCGGCCTGATCGACCCCGAGGTGGAAATCCGCCCGGTGGAGATGCAGGTGGACGATCTGCTGGACGAAGTGCGCAAGGTTGCCGCGCGGGGCATGCGGGTGCTGGTGACCACGCTGACCAAGCGGATGGCCGAGGATCTGACCGAGTATCTGCACGAACAGGGCATCCGCGTGCGCTATATGCATTCTGACATCGACACCATCGAACGCATTGAAATCCTGCGGGATTTGCGGCTGGGGGCGTTCGACGTGCTGGTTGGCATCAACCTTCTGCGCGAGGGGTTGGACATTCCGGAATGCGGGCTGGTGGCCATTCTGGATGCGGATAAAGAGGGGTTCTTGCGGTCGGAAACCAGCCTGATCCAGACCATCGGGCGGGCAGCGCGAAACGCCGACGGCCGGGTCATCATGTATGCCGACCGGATCACCGGGTCGATGGAGCGGGCGATGCGCGAAACCGACCGCCGTCGGGAAAAGCAGCGCGCATACAACACTTTGCATGGCATCACCCCACAGACGATCAGGAAAAACGTCGACGATGTGCTGTCGGGCATGTGGCAGGGCGATACCGACATGAGCCGCGTGACGGCCAAGGTGGAAAAGGCCGCCGTGGGCCAGAACCTGGCGGCGCACCTCGACGCGTTGCGGTTGGCCATGCGCAAGGCCGCCGAGAACCTGGAGTTCGAAGAAGCCGCCCGGCTGCGTGATGAGGTGAAGCGGCTGGAAGCGGTAGAATTGGCGGTGGCCGATGACCCCTTGGCGCGGCAGACGGCGGTTGAGCAAGCGGCTGAAATCGCCGTGAAATCTTCTGGGCGCAGCACGGCCGGGCGACCGGGTCAAAGGGGCGGCAAGGCAAGGCGGGGGAAGCGTTAAGGCGTCGAGCCGTCCCCAAAGTCCGGCCACAGCGCGCCGTTGCGGTAACCACCCCGGATCAAGTGGCCTGGGATGGCCACCTCGGGATGCGCTTGCGCCCAATCCCGGAAACGGTCGTTGGTGACGATCCGGGCGCCAAGATCACGCGCCGAGGCCAGCACGAAAGGATCGGCCTGCGTGCCCTTGGGCACCACGAAGACCCGGTCCTGAGGCAAATCCAGGAGCCGCCCCAAAGTCCGGTCGTGCTGGTATTTTCCCATAATCTTGTAGCCGGCATTGGCATCGAATATCACACCTGGTGTCATTCCTTTGGCTTTCACCGCACTGACCACCTCGCGCAGCGTCTCGATCTGCGGCGTTCCGTCCTTCCAGTGCATGACGTTCGACCCGTCCAGAACCACATAGGCCGGCCCGGCCTTTGGCCGCCGCAGCCAGATCAACAGGCTGGCCACCGCCGCAAGTCCAGCAATCAAAACTGTACCAGAGGCGGGGTCTCCGGTCAGAAGGATTGCAGCGACGAAGGCGAGCGCGCTGAAAAAGAAAAGCATGATCGGCATTGTCACTTTGGGCTTGGTCTCGATCATTTGGCGCAACCGGGAATTTGCCATCGTACGCATGCAACACTCGTCACATCGAATCGATCACCTCATACATCACCGGTTCGAACCCTTTGCAAAGCTCGTGGATATGGCGGTTTCTTTCGCGCATCTCGTCGGTCCGCAGCATCGCCTGGTAATCCTCGCGCCGTTTCCATTGCGAATAGTTGCAGACGCGGGTTCGTGCATCGTTGATGTGCAGGCCTGCGGCGATGAAACCGGACTGCTTCGAGATACATTCGGCGTAAGCGGCCTGCAAAGCTTCGATCAGATCAAAGGCATGGGCGGGCGTGGTCTCGAAGGTGGTGATGACGGTTTGGCCTTGAAAATCCTTGGAAATCTGCGGCATGTTGGGTCCTCCTTGTCCCTATCCTGCCAGAACTGGAGCCGGAAAGCATGAAGTTCCTTGATCGGGATCATCCGTTCTTTGCAAAACCTGTAACCCGCTGGCTTTCCACGCTTTTGCCGCTGGCTTGGGGCGGGGTGGAGGTCTGGATGGGCAATCCGGGCTGGGGGATGGTGTTTGTGGCGGCGGGGGCCTGGGCGGGGTGGGAGCTTATCTTGCGCAAGTGAGGCTGCCGCGCATTTCGCCCGAGTCGCCTTGCAGGGTGTTTTCCCTGAGTTTGCAGCCGGTTACCTGTGGAATCAGGTCGATCATCGTGGCGCGGATGGCCTGGTGTTCGCCATTGCGGGCATAGCCGTGACGGATGATTTCGACCCTTTCGCCCTTTTGAATCACCACATATCGGCGGCCATCGCGGGTGACTTCGGTGCGGGTGGCACCGAAGAATTCCGGGGCTGCGCTGGGGGTGCAAGCACACAGGAATATCAAGGGGATAAGGCGTTTCATCCCGCTACTCTGGCGTCTCCTGGTTAACGGGAAGTTAATGTCTTGCGGGCGTCTTGCGGGCGTCTTGCAACCGTCTTGCCACCGAACGCTGCCCTTTGGCCGCCTTAACCGCTTGGGCAGCAGATTGGCGGGGCCCCAGACAAAGGATGCCGCAAATGACCGGACTACGCCGCCAGACCCCCAAGCAACGCATGTACACCACCTACATGATGGAGGTGATGGAACGCCTGGAATGGGACCTGCACAACACCATCGAACTGACCGGACGCATCCCCGAGGAATGGCACGACATCGCCAAGACCCGGCCGCTGGCGCCGCTGGTCAAGATCAACCTGCGGCTGGAGGCCGATGTGGTGAAGTTCTTCAAGGGCATGGGCGAAGGCTATGGCGGGCGGATCAACGATGTTCTGAAATCCTACATGTATGCGCGGCTGACCGGGCTGTTGCGCGGGGCCGAGACGGTCAGCCATTTCCGCACCCGCGAGGTGCATCACGCCGGGCCGAAACCGGGGTTCGAGGGCGAGCCACCGATCGAGCGCGGCGACAAGGGGCGGATGCGGGCCAAGCTGCAAGAGCGGATGCAGCAGACCTATGCGGCGGACGGGCTGACGCCGGACGTGACGCCAGGGCAGTTCGTGCGGTGAGGGGGCATTGATTTTCGTACGTTTGTGGTCTATCTGCTGTTTTGGTAATTTTGTACGAAATGGACAGAGCATGATCACCGTAACCGTCTCGGAAGCCCGCGAGAAGCTGTCTGACCTTTTGGGCAAGGTTCAGCACGGGCATGAAGATGTGACGATCGAGAAACACGGCAAACCGGTGGCGGTGATGATCTCGGTCGAGGCGATGGCGTATTTCGAGCGGCTGGAGGATGCGGAACTGGCGAAGCTGGGGGCTGAAGCCTATGCCGAGTATCTGGCCGATCCGTCCAAGGGCATGACGCATGAGGCGTTGTGGGCCGAGATCGAAGCTGACCAGAAGCCGGAATGACCCGCTACCAGATTGACTACACGCCACGAGCCGTCAAGCAATTGCGCGACATCCGGGATGCCCGGCAGTCTGCGCCGATCAAACGGGCGATCGAAAAGCTGGCGGTCAACCCACGCCCGCCCGGCTGCGTGAAACTGGTGGGGGAGGCAGACCAATGGCGGGTGCGGGTGGGGGATTGGCGGATCGTCTATCGGGTGGAGGACGGGCGGCTGGTGGTGCTCGTGGTGCGGGTGGCACCGAGGGGTGGGGTTTATGGGTGAGGGGGTGGCGCGCTCCCTCGGTATCATTGTGACCGAGTTCTCGCGCACCTTGCTAACTTGCACATTCTCTAATAGCCTGCTTCGCAGGAGGCTTGTGTGGAATGGTCTATCTATTTCTTGGAATGATATTCAGTGGTATCGACGCAAGGCTTACCCTAATTTCTCACAGGGGGGGCTTCTTTCTCGCCCATGAAGCCAGCAAGAGTATGGCAACGGTAATTCTGGAGCTTCTGGGCTTCCTTGCAGGAATTGCGGCATTTATTGCCAGCTTCATGCTATTTGCCTGGTGGGTACCCCTAGTAGCTTTGGCAATTGGCTATTGGTTTGTGGCGCCCGCAGTAGTGAACAGAAGCTCATTTCCAGCGATTTGGGCAATTAAAGGATTTATTAGCATTGGAGCAATAAGTTGTTCAACCGCGATTATTCTTAAATTCTTTGATTTGCTATAAATCGGTGAAAAACTCTGGGTAGCGTCGAAACACTTCTAAAACGATGCCATCTGGCGAAACACCATCGGCATTCATCGTATTTATGAAGTCACCGGCACGAGAATAAATTTCGTTTGCAACGTGATAGGGAACACCTTGTCTAGCAAATGCAGCCATAAGGCGATTCCTAAATCCAATAAATTTGGCAAAAAGGAATGCAGTAAAAAGAATTGCTGCGATCCCAACTACAGAG
>JBATAV010000706.1:0-2216 GCA_049662025.1 Paracoccaceae bacterium
TCTTTCTGCCGCGCCTCTCGCCCCACCTGCCGCCCGAAATGCTGACCGTTCTGGCCCGCAGCGGTGGTCTTGCCGACCTGGCGCTTGGCCTGGCCCTGTTGCGCAATTGGCGGCCGCTGCCGGTGGCCCGCGCCCAGATCGCGCTGGTGGTGGCCTATACTGCCGGGCTGACAGCCCTGGCGCCCGGCCTCTGGCTGGACCCGTTCGGCGGGCTTTTGAAGAACCTGCCGGTGCTGGCCCTGATGCTGGCCCACCTGGCCCTGACGGAAGAGCGGTGATGGACCCCTACCTGATCGCCCGATGGCTGCATATCCTGTCGTCGACCGTGCTGTTCGGCACCGGCATCGGCACCGCCTTCCAGATGGTCATGGCGATGCGGCGCGGCACGCCAGAGGTGGTGCATGCCACCGCCTCGGCCGTGGTGGTGGCCGACTGGCTTTTCACCACCCCCGCCGGGCTGGTACAGCCGCTGACCGGGATCTGGCTGGCGCATCTGGCCGGATACCCGCTGCTGACGCCCTGGCTGGTGGCGACCTACGGCCTTTATGTTTTGGCCTTTCTGGCCTGGGCGCCGGTCGTGGTGCTGCAGATGCGCATCCGTGACCTGGCCGCCACCGCCCTGCGCACAGGCCAGCCGCTGCCCGCCCGCGCGCGGCAGCTTTACCGCATCTGGTTCGCGCTGGGCTGGCCCGGTTTCGGCGCCCTTGTCGCCGTATTCTGGCTGATGGTATCGAGACCCGACCCAATGTTCTGAGGCCCGCCCATGGCAAAGACCGTCAAGGACTATATCCGCACCATCGTGGATTTCCCGCATGAGGGCATTCTCTTCCGCGATGTCACCACGCTTTTCGCCGATCCGCGCGGCTTTCGGATGTGCGTCGACCAGCTGCTGGCGCCCTATGCCGGCCTGCGGATCGACAAGGTGGTGGGGCTGGAAGCGCGCGGCTTCATCCTGGGCGGGGCGGTGGCGCATCAGCTGTCGACCGGCTTCGTGCCGGTGCGCAAGAAGGGCAAACTGCCGGGCCAGACCATCTCCCAGGCCTATGTGCTGGAATATGGCGAGGCGGTGGTCGAGGTGCATGAAGACGCCATGCAACCCGGCGAAAAGGTGCTGGTGGTCGATGATCTTCTGGCCACCGGCGGCACCGCCGAGGCCGGGATCAAGCTGATCGAGCGACTGGGCGCGCAGGTCATCGGCTGCGCCTTCGTGGTCGATCTGCCCGATCTGGGCGGCCGCAAAAGGCTGGAGGCCTTGGGCATGGACGTCCACGCCCTGTGCGCCTTTGAAGGGCTTTGAGAAATCCCGAGCCGCGTTAACCGGGTGGAAAGGGAATCACCTTTAATCGTGTTCCTGCCGGGTCTACCCAATCCGGTTGACGCGCTGCTTGCAACTCACGTCACCTAAACACCCCCCCACCCCGTCGGCTCCCACCGACGGGGTGCACCGCTTTCAAGGGGGAGGTGACGCGCCCGCCAAGCCGCGCAATTGCATCACTGGCCTTGCAGACGCAGCACCGCGCCGGGGTTCAGGATACCCAGCGGGTCAAGCGCCGCCTTGATGGCGCGCATCGCGGCCAGTTTCGCCGGGTCGCCATAGCGCTCCAGGTCCTCGACCTTCAGCCGGCCGATGCCGTGCTCGGCCGAAACCGACCCGCCCGCCGCAGCAACCAGATCATGCACCCGCAGTTTCACCGCCCCGCGCAGGCCGTCAAGCTCGGCGCTGGTGGCGCCTTTGGGCGGGAACACGTTGTAGTGCAGGTTGCCATCGCCCAGATGGCCAAAGGCGTTGATGCGGAAATCGCCGATAGCCGCCAGCGCCGCGCCCGCCTCGCGCAGAAAGCCCGGAATCGCCGACAGCGGCAACGAGATGTCGTGGCTTGAGATCGAGCCGATCCGGCGGTTCGCCTCGGGGATCGCCTCGCGGATCGCCCAAAGCTGATCGGCCTGCGTATGCGACGCCGCAATCACCCCGTCCAGCACCAGCCCGGCTTCGGCCCCTTGGTCATAAAGCGCGGCCATGGTCGCCTCGGGGTCCATCACCGCCGGAAGGCCCAGTTCCACCAGCACCGACCATTCCGGCGCCGTCGCAAAGGGCAGCCTCTGCGCCGGGCCAACCTCGGCGAGAAAGTCAAAGCCCGCCCTGGCGATCAGCTCGAACGCCGAGACCAGCCCCGAGACCTGCGCCTCGAACCGCTGCAGCAGCGCCTGCGCCGCCT
>JBATAV010000707.1:0-4498 GCA_049662025.1 Paracoccaceae bacterium
GGGGTGGACCTTCCTTGGTCGCGCGGTGTAATTCCGGCGCGGTGAACCTTGCATGGGGCCTGTCTGATGTCGCGCTACGAGCCTTCGGTGATTGAACCCAGATGGCAAAAGGCCTGGGACGAAGCACAGGTCTTTGCCGCGAAGGCCGATCCGTCACGGCCCAAGTATTATGTGCTGGAGATGTTTCCCTATCCGTCGGGCCGCATCCACATGGGGCACGTCCGCAACTATACCATGGGCGACGTGGTGGCGCGCACCAAGGCGGCGCAGGGGTTCTCGGTCCTGCATCCGATGGGCTGGGACGCCTTCGGCATGCCCGCCGAGAATGCCGCGATGGAGCGGGGGGGCCACCCCAAGGACTGGACCTATGGCAACATCGCCGACATGAAGGCGCAGATGCGGCCCCTGGGGTTGTCGATCGACTGGGCCCGCGAATTCGCCACCTGCGACCCCGAGTATTACGGCCAGCAACAGGCGATGTTCCTCGACATGCTGGCGGCCGGTCTGGTCTACCGCAAGGCCGCCGTGGTCAACTGGGACCCGGTCGACATGACCGTTCTGGCCAATGAACAGGTGATCGACGGCAAGGGCTGGCGGTCGGGTGCGGCGGTCGAGCGGCGCGAGCTGGTGCAGTGGTTCTTCAAGATCTCCGATTATTCCGAAGAGTTGCTGGAGGCGCTGGACGGGCTGACGGACTGGCCCGAAAAGGTGCGGCTGATGCAGGCCAACTGGATCGGCCGCTCGCGCGGGTTGCAATTTGCGTTCGACACCGTGGGCGCGCCGATGGGCTTTGACAAGCTGGAGGTCTACACCACCCGCCCCGACACGCTGATGGGCGCGTCCTTCGCGGCGATCAGCCCCGATCACCCATTGGCCAAGGCGCTGGAATCCGATCCGAAGGTGGCCGCTTTCGTGGCCGAGTGCCGGCGCGGCGGCACCAGCGCCGAGGAAATCGAAACCGCCGAAAAGATCGGCATCGACACCGGAATCCGGGTAAAGCACCCGCTGGACCCGACCTGGGAGCTGCCGGTCTGGATCGCAAACTTCATCCTGATGGAGTACGGCACCGGCGCCATCTTCGGCTGCCCGGCGCATGACCAGCGCGACTTCGACTTCGCCACCAAATACGGCCTGCCGATCAAGGCGGTCTATCTGGCCGAAGGCGCAGGCGATGCGCCGCTGAACGAGGCCTTCGTGCCGATGAAATCGGAAAAGGTCCATTATATCCGCGGCTTTGCCGGGGCGGAAACCCAGACCGGAGACGAGGGCGTCGCCACCGCCATCGCCCATGCCGAAGCCGGGGGCTATGGCCAGGGCGTCACCAAATTCCGTCTGCGCGACTGGGGCATCTCGCGCCAACGCTATTGGGGCTGCCCGATTCCGGTGGTGCATTGCGCCACCTGCGGTGTGGTGCCCGAAAAGAAGGCGAATCTGCCGGTCGAACTGCCCTATGACGTCAGCTTCGACAAGCCCGGCAACCCCTTGGACCGCCACCCGACCTGGCGCGACGTGGCTTGCCCGAACTGCGGCGCCCCGGCGATACGCGAAACCGACACGATGGACACATTCGTCGATTCGTCGTGGTATTACGCCCGCTTCACCAGCCCGCACGCGCCCACGCCCACCGTGGCGGCCGAGGCTGAATACTGGATGAACGTCGACCAATACATCGGCGGCATCGAACACGCGATCCTGCACCTGCTCTACTCCCGCTTCTTCGCCCGCGCGATGCACCGCACCGGCCATCTGCCCGCCAAGGCGATCGAGCCGTTCAGCGCACTATTCACCCAAGGCATGGTCACGCATGAGATCTACAAGACCACCGACGCCAAGGGACGCCCGATCTATCACCTGCCCGAAGATGTGATCCGCGGCGACGCCGGCGCCACGCTGAAGGACGGCACAGCCGTCGAGGTGGTTCCCTCGGCCAAGATGTCGAAATCGAAAAAGAATGTCGTCGATCCGATGAACATCATCGCATCTTTCGGCGCCGATACCGCGCGCTGGTTCGTGATGTCGGACTCTCCGCCCGAACGTGACGTGGAATGGACTGCATCAGGCGCCGAAGCCGCCTTCAAGCACCTGAACCGGGTCTGGACGCTCTGCGACCGCATCGGCCAGATGCCGCAGGATCATCAGGGCGAGGGCGACGAAGCCCTGGCCCGCGCCACGGCCCGCGCCATCGACGAGGTCACCAAGGGGATCGAGGGCTTTGCCTTCAACAAGGCCATCGCCGCCCTTTACGGCTTTACCAACACGCTGAGCCGGGCGAATGCCTCGACCCCGGTGATGAAACACGCCATCCGCACGCTGGCGCAACTGATGCAGCCGATGACGCCGCATATCGCCGAATCGATCTGGAGCTATCAGGGCGGCGCGGGGCTTTGCACCCAGGCCCCCTGGCCCAAGGCCGATCCGGCCCTGCTGATCGACGATACCCTCACCCTGCCGATCCAGATCAACGGCAAGCGGCGGGCGGAAATCAGCGTGGCGGCCGACCTGGCCACGGCAGAGGTTGAAAAGCGGGCGCTGGCGAATGAAGATGTGATCAAGTTCCTTGCCGGCCAGCCGGTCAGAAAGATCATCGTCGTGCCGGGCCGCATCATCAATGTCGTCGTATAACCGCCGCACCCTGCTTCTGGTCCCGCTGGCGCTTGCCGCCTGCGGCTTCACCCCGGCCTATGCGCCGGGCGGGGCGGCAAACAAGCTGACCGGGGCGGTGCGGCTGGCCGATCCCACAACCAAGAACGGCTTCGATTTCGTCGAGCGGGTCGAGGAACGTCTGGGCCGCACCCAGGTGCACCGCTATGACCTTGCCTACACCATCGTCACCGAAACGGTGGGGGTCGGCGTCACCCCCGACAACCGGATCACCCGCTACAACCTGAAAGGCGCCATCGACTATACCCTTTCAGATACCGCCACCGGCGCGCGCATCACCGGCGGCCGGGTGCAAAGCTTCACCTCTTATGCCGCCACCGGATCCACCGTGGCCGGGCTGGCGGCCGAAGAAGACGCCGGCCTGCGGCTGATGCGCATCCTCGCCGATCAGATCGTCGCCCGGCTGATCGCCGAAGCGGCAAATCTCCCGTGATCGTGAAAGGCGCCGAGGCCGCGCGCTATTGCGCCCGGCCAGACCCCGCCCGCGCCGGGCTGTTGATCTTTGGCGCCGATGCCATGCGGGTGGCGCTGAAGCGACAAGAGGCGATTGCCGCGCTGATCGGCCCCGAGGGCGAGAGCGAGATGCGGCTGTCGCGCATCTCCGCCAGCGATCTGCGCAAGGATGCCGCCCTTTTGCCGGATTCGATCAAGGAGGTCGGGTTTTTCCCCGGCCCTCGCGTCGCCTTTGTCGAAGACGCCACCGACGGGCTGATGGAAACCATCGCCACCGCGCTGAAAGACTGGCGCCCCGGCGATGCCGTCATCGTCGTGACGGCAGGCGGGCTGACCGGCAAAAGCACGCTGAAAGGCCTGTTCGAGAAGGCCCCGAATGCGGTCTCCATCGGCCTTTACGATGACCCGCCCAGCCGCGACGAGATCGAGGCGGAACTCAAGAAAGCCGGGCTGACCCGGCTCGCCCCCGAGGCGATGGCCGATCTTTCGACCCTCGCCCGCGCGCTCGACCCCGGCGATTTTCGCCAGACGCTGGAAAAGGTGGCACTCTACAAGCACGGCGATGACACCCCCCTGACCCCCGCCGAAGTGGCCGCGATGGCCCCCGCCACTATCGAGGCCGAGGTGGACGAGTTGATCGCCGCCACCGCCGAACGCCGCGCCCCCGCCATCGGCGGGCTGATGCGGCGGCTGGAAGGGCAGGGCGTGCTGCCGGTCACCATCTGTATCGGTGCGCTGCGCCATTTCCGCAGCCTGCACATCGCGGCCACCGATCCGGGCGGGGTCTCTGCCGGGTTGATGAAGGCCCGCGTCTTCGGGCCGCGCCGCGACCAGATGCAGACCCAGGTGCAATCCTGGGGCGTCAAACCGCTGGAAGGCGCCATCGCCGAAATTCTTGAGGCCGACATGGTGCTGCGTTCGGCCAGCCGCGCGCCCGGCATGGCATTGATGGAGCGGGCCTTGATCCGCATCGCCATGTCGCGGCGTCACGACCGCCCCTAGGACCCGCCCATGCCCCTCACCCCCGGCCCCTTCGATGCCTGCTTGCTGCCGCTGGCCAAACTTGCCGCCCGCCACCCCGGCCTTGAGGGCCAGGTGATCTGGCAGGATGCGGACCACTGGCAGGCGCAAGAGGAAGACGAGGCCTTGCTTGATGCCGAGGAAATCGCCTTTTACGCCGAGGGCCTGCTGGCCGAAGGCTTTGGCCTTCACTGGCAGGCGCTTGCAGATGCCGAAGGCCCGGCGCTGCCGGTGCTGGTGCGGCTTTACTTCTGGCAAGCCGGCGATCCGCCGCCGCCGCCTTTGGGCGAAGGCTGGCAACTTGTCGCCAGCGGTCGGCAACAGGCAAGCTGACCGCCCAAGGCGCTTTGCGCTTGATCTGGCT
>JBATAV010000708.1:0-2224 GCA_049662025.1 Paracoccaceae bacterium
GGCCGCGCCTTCGCAAAGCTGCACGCCTCGGGCGCGGCCTTCCCGGCCCGGTTCGAGCTTTTCGCAATGATCGACGACTATCTCGGCTTGCTGTCAGGCAAGGATGTCGCCCTGCCCTTGGGCTATCACGACGTGCTGGCCGATGCCGAGGCGGTCCGCGCCGCCCTCTCCGCGCGCCCGGCACCGCTGGCCCCCTGCCACTGCGACCCCTTGTGCGAGAATTTCCTCGATACCGGCACGCGGATGTGGATCGTCGATTGGGAATATTCCGGCATGAACGACCCGATGTGGGATCTGGGCGATCTGTCGGTGGAGGCGGGGTTTGATGCGGGGCAAGAGGCCGAGATGATGCAGGCCTATTTCGGCCAGGTGCCCCGGTCCGCCGATCAGGGCCGCATGGTAATCTACAAGGCGATGTGCGACCTGTTGTGGACGCTCTGGGGCCTGATCCAGTTGGCAAACGCCAACCCGGCCGACGATTTCCGCGCCTATGCCGACACCCGCTTTGCGCGCTGCAAGGCGCTGATGGCCAGCGCCGATTTCCCGCGTCACCTGGCCGCAATCACCGCATAGGCGCGCCGGCTCAGCCGCCCAGCTTCTTGATGCGGCCGTCCAGCCCGACATTCACCGTCCCCAGCTTTTCGACGTAGTTCATCACATCGGTCGCCACCAGATTGCCGGTCGCCCCCGTCGTCACGATCCGCCCACCGCCCAGCGCCGCATAGCCATCGCCACCACCGATGATGTAATCGTTCACCGCCACCGTGTAGACCTTGTCGGCCTCCAACGGCGCACCACCCACCATCACCTCGCTGACCCTGCTGCCCGCCGGGGCCGAGGCGTCGAAGGCAAAGCTCAGCCCCGACACCTGCGCAAACCGCCCGGCGCCCTTTTCCACCTGGGAAACCGCGTTCTCCAGCGCCAGCAGCACCTGAGAGCCCGGCAGTTCCGTCACCACCGTCACGTTGCCGAAGGGCAGTTCGGTCAGGATGTCGCGCCGCGTCAGCTTGGCACCTGCGTCATAGGTCTTGTCGCCGCGAATGCCACCGCCGTTCATCAGCCCGATATCCGCCCCGGTCTGAACCCGCATCGCATCGGCGATCAGGTTGCCCATCGTCGCCTCTTCGGCCCGCACCACGTTGCGGCGGCTGTCGAGGCCCGCGCCAAGCGTGCCGATCTCCTGATCCAGCGTCTTGTCCATCGTCGCCTTCAACGCATCCGCCGCGGCCTGGGTTTCGGGGTCGGGCGTCACCGTCGCGGTGTCGATGAACCGGAACGCCGGCGTCCAGCTGATCGTGCGCTTGCCATCCTTTTCGCCTACCTCGACCGTCAGGTCGATTGGCGACAGAAGCTGTGCGTCGATGCTGGTTTCGACATAGGCGGTGACCCCGTCATAAGCGGTGGCATAGCTGTGATCGTCGCCCGACAGGATCACGTCAAACGCATGGCTGGCAATCAGCGCCCGATCATTCGACATATCGGTCTGCACCACGCCGACGACAATATCCGCGCCGTCTTCACGCGCCTTCTTCGCCGCCTCGATACCGCTATCGACCGTGGGCAGAAATTTCAGGCTGCCGGTCGAAGACACTTCCGGTGACGTATCCTGAGCCACCGGAATCAGCGCCACCTTCAGCCCGCCCACCTCTTTCACCATCACCCCACCCAGGCCCTCAACCGGGCTACCATCGGCATTGGTGATGTTGATCGCCGCCCAGGGGTATTTCGACTCCTTCATCTTGGCGTAGAAATTCTCCGGCCCGAAATCGAATTCGTGGTTGCCTGGAACGGCAATGTCAAACGGCACCATATTGGTGAAATCTATGGTGTTCTGCCCCATGTCGAACCCCGAGGCCAGCGAGGGGCTGAGCATGTCGCCATTGAACACATAGATCGTGTTGGGGTTGGCCGCGCGCTCGGCCTTGGCCACCGCGTTCAGCCGGGCAAAGCCGCCCCGACCCTTGTTTTCCTCGAAATTGTAGACGTCGCCGACGCCCAGAAGCGTCAGCTTCACCGACTCGGCCCCGGCCGGCACGGCCGCTCCCAGCACCAGCACCAGCGCCACATTGGAAATCTTCTGCATCGCGATTCTCCTCAATCCAGGTCACATTCGCTCTATGCCCCATCCTGCGACCCGGCCCCCGCCAATGTCAAAGGTCCATTCCGGGCGCCCCACCCCCGCCCGCCGCACCCCCGCCCGCCCTACCCCCGCCCGCCGCAGCCC
>JBATAV010000709.1:0-1547 GCA_049662025.1 Paracoccaceae bacterium
CTTTTCCCAGCGCCCGGATTCGTCATTCCAGTACTGCGCCGCCAGCCCGGCTGTCGTCACCGCCTTCCATTCCGCCCGCGCCGCCTGCAGCTGACCTTCGTCGCCCGCGTCAAACAGCAGCCAGACCCGCTCCATCGCCTGTGCTTCCTGCGGATCGACGGCCAGCGCGCCGACCAGCATCACCGCCCGCGCGCCGTTCACCGCCTTGCCCTGCCCCAGCAGAACCGGCTGATCGGCATCCTGTGCGCCGCCTTCCAGCCCATGCGGCAAGAACCCATCTTCCGGCGCCAGCCAAAGGCTTTCATCCAGTCGCCGCAGCATCAATGGATCGGCGGCCCGCAGCATCACCCGCCAGCCCTGCGCCAAGGCGCGCGGCAACAGCATCGCCACGACCTCGTCCACCGAAGACCGTGTCAGCTGATAGAACATCACGATGCCCATCGGGCCGCCCTGCCCCGACCCGTTCCGCTACTTTACCTCGAACCGGTCGCGGATCAGCCGGTCCAGCGCCATCACGCCCCAGCCCGTCGCGCCCTTCGGCGCCAGCGCCGTATCGGCCTTCAACAACGCCGTTCCCGCGATGTCCAGGTGACACCAAGGCGTTTCGGGCTTGACGAAACGGGCCAGAAACTGCGCCGCAGTGATCGCCCCACCGTCACGCCCGCAGGAATTGACGATATCGGCGATGCGCGACTTCAGCTTGGCGTCATAGCCCTCGCCCATCGGCATCCGCCAGGCGCCCTCGCCCTCGGCGGCGGCGGCCTTCAAGAAGGCGTTGCACAGATCGTCGTTGTTGGAGAAGACGCCGGTGTTTTCATGCCCCAAAGCCACGATGATCGCACCGGTCAGCGTGGCCAGGTTGATCATGCCCTTGGGCTTGAACCGCTCCTGCGCGTACCAAAGCACATCGGCCAGCACCAGACGGCCCTCGGCATCGGTGTTGATCACCTCGATCGTGTCGCCCTTCATGCTGCGCACCACGTCGCCGGGGCGTTGGGCGCGGCCATCGGGCATGTTTTCCACCAGTCCGACCAGCCCCACCACGTTGGCGCGGGCCTTGCGCATGGCCAGCGTGCGCATCACCCCCGCCACCACGCCGGCGCCGCCCATGTCCATCGTCATCTCTTCCATGCTCGCCGCCGGCTTGATCGAGATGCCGCCGGTGTCGAACACCACGCCCTTGCCGACCAGCGCCAAGGGCGCCTCGCCCTTGGTCCCGCCACGCCACTGCATCACGACGACCTTCGAGGGGCTTTCCGAGCCCTGCCCAACGCCCAACAGCGCCCGCATGCCCAGCTTTTGCAATTCGTCCTCTTCGAGGATCTCGACGTCCAGCCCCAGTTCTTGCATCGCCGCCAGCCGGGCGGCGAAATCATAGGTGGTCAGCACGTTGGCGGGTTCGTTCACCAGATCGCGGGTGAAAAACACCCCCTCGGCCACCGCCGCCATCGGGGCGGCCTCGGCGGCCACCGCCTCGGGGGCAGCGACCATCATCGCCACCGCACCACGCGGCTTTGCCTCGGCCGATTTGTGGGCAGTGAAGTCAT
>JBATAV010000710.1:0-3005 GCA_049662025.1 Paracoccaceae bacterium
GGCAAGCCGTCCCGTGAACGGCTGACGCTGATCCGGATATTCGAGGAACTGCGGGGCCTCGGCTATGAGGGTGGCTACGATGCCGTTCGCCGGTTCGCGAGGACGTGGTCGCAGAACCGGGGTGCCGCGACGGCAGAGGCCTATGTGCCGTTGTCATATGCGCCGGGCGAGGCTTACCAGTTCGACTGGAGCCATGAGGTCATTCTGAACTCTGGCGTCACGCTCACGGTGAAGGTGGCGCATGTTCGGCTTTGCCACAGCCGGATGATGTTCGCCCGGGCCTATATGCGTGAGAGCCAGGAGATGGTGTTCGATGCGCATGACCGCGCTTTCGCCTTCTTCAAGGGCACCTGCACGCGGGGCATCTACGACAACATGAAGACTGCCGTAGAGGCGGTCTTCACCGGCAAGGAGCGGCAATACAATCGCCGCTTCATGCAGATGTGCAGCCATTTCCTTGTTCAGCCAGTCGCTTGCACGCCTGCGTCCGGCTGGGAGAAGGGTCAGGTCGAGAACCAGGTCGGGCTGATCCGCGAGCGGTTCTTCACGCCACGCCTTCGGGTCAAAAGCCTGGACGAGTTGAACGCCTGGCTGCTCGACAAATGCGTGGCCTATGCCAAGGCGCACCGCCATCCCGAACAACCCGACAAGACTGTCTGGGAGGTTTTCGAAGAGGAGCGACCGCATCTCGTGCCCTATGTAGGCCCTTTCGACGGATTCCACAGCGTGCCAGCCTCAGTGTCCAAAACCTGCACGGTGCGGTTTGACAACAACAAATACTCGGTTCTGGCCACGGCAGTCGGTCAGCCCGTCGATGTGCATGCCTATGCCGATCGGATCGTTATCCGGCAGGATGGAGTGATCGTCGGAGAGCATGTCCGCGCCTTTGGTCGGGGCCAGACTGTCTATGATCCCTGGCACTATGTGCCGGTTCTGGCGCGTAAACCTGGCGCTCTGCGCAATGGTGCCCCGTTTAAGGACTGGGTTCTTCCACCGGCGATGGCCGCGATCCGGCGCAGGCTGAAGGGCAGTGATGATGGCGATCGGCAGATGGTTCAGGTCCTGACCTGCGTCCGGGACGATGGGCTGATCGCGGTGGAGGCCGCCTGCCGCGAAGCCCTTGATCAGGGCGTCCACTCCGCCCCGGTCATCATCAACATCCTCGCCCGACAACGAGACCCCGCCCCGCTACCGCTTCTACTGACCCCCACCGCGCTGCGCCTGACCCACGAACCCGTGGCCGACTGCGCCCGCTACGACAGCCTCAGGAGCACCAGCCGACATGGAACGCACCCAAATCCTCGACCTGATGAGCACGTTGAAGCTCTACGGGATGCGCAGCGCCTATGACGAGACCATGGCCAGCGGTCTCAAACGGCAGCACGAGCCGCCCCGCATCGTTGGGGATTTGCTGCAGTCCGAGATCGCCGAGAAGCAAGCGCGCTCCGTCCGATACCAAATGACCATCGCCAAGCTGCCACTGGCCAAAGACCTCACAGAGTTCGACTTTGCTGGGACGCCAATCAATGAAGGTCTGGTCAAGGATCTGGCCACAGGCGGCTTTGTGGCCGACCAGCGCAATGTCGTCCTCGTCGGCGGCACCGGAACTGGCAAGAGCCACCTCGCCATCGCCATTGCCCGTGCCCTCATCCGCAGCGGCACCCGTGGCCGCTTCTTCAATGTCGTGGATCTGGTCAACCGGTTGGAGACCGAGACCCGCGGTGGCAAACAGGGACGCATGGCCGACAATCTGACCCGCCTCGACTTCGTCATCTTCGACGAACTCGGCTATCTGCCCTTCGCTCAATCCGGCGGCCAACTGCTGTTCCACCTGATTAGCCGCCTCTACGAGCGCACCTCGATCATCGTCACCACCAACCTCGCCTTCGGCGAATGGCCCACCGTCTTCGGCGATGCAAAGATGACCACAGCGCTGCTCGATCGCCTCACCCACCACTGCGAAATCATTGAAACCGGCAACGAGTCCTGGCGCTTTAAGAACCGCGCATGACCCCGATCAGGGCCTGACCCGCCTACACTCTGTGAACAGTTCCGTCGGCTCAGACCCTGCTCTCGTCGTCAAAAGGGGGGTCAATTTTGGACGCCGATAGGGGGTCAGGTTTGCACGCCGATTGACAGAATGTTGACCGCAAGCGTCCTTTGGCGTCGGCAGATGGTGCTGAAATCTGGAACAACCCAGTCCAGACCTGTCAGCCGCAAGAGGCTTTCCACAAAGCCCCCTCGCCCTGGTCACTCGGACCAGTGGCGTTTCCATGGCTCGATCTGCCGAAGCGCCATTCCGAACAGCACTTTCATGGTCAGGCACGTCTGGATCGCGGCGTCGCTAAACGTCTGCGATCTCCCCCTCTTGCCGGAAGGTTTGGCAGCCCAGTTCATCTCCGGATCGAACCAGCCTTACGGCGATTGAAGGCAATCGCCTACCGGCCAACGGATCGTCAATGACCCGCGGCGCTTAAGCGCCGCATTATACGCAGCCCAGTTCGTGGTCTTGTAAGTAGGCGATGTCGGTTTGCTCATGCCAGCCTGCTACCACACTGGATTCACAACATGAATCCCCGCTGGATTTGCGCAACAGAGCCCCTTCCGGCATCAGACCCCGGTTTGGTCGATGGCGCGCCAGAACCATCTTGCAATTGGTCTAGTTTATAGTCCATAAACTCAATGCAGTGGCGCCAAACTTGAAACAGAGACGCCCCCCGTAGCGCGGCCAACCTGGAGGATAGAAATGAAGCTGAACGGAAGTCGAGCCATCGTGACCGGTAGTGCGGCAGGGATCGGAGCGGCGATCGCCGAACGCTTCGCCGCAGAGGGCGCGCAGGTGGTGATCGCCGACAGGAATGTCGAGCGGGCAGAGGTGACGGCCGAGCGGTTGCGCGCCACCGGCGCGGATGTCTTCGCGCATGGCGTTGATGTGTCCTCGTCCGACTCCGCCCGCGACATGGTCGAGACATGCGTGGCGCGCTTTGGCGGGCTTGAGATTTTGG
>JBATAV010000711.1:0-2172 GCA_049662025.1 Paracoccaceae bacterium
GCGGCATGGTGGTGGGATGGCTGGTCCTGAACGGGGTAGATACCGGACCGGGCTGGACGATCTGGTTCAACATCGCCGAAATCGCGCCGATCACCGGTGCGGTGGGCATCGGTGTCGGGCTGATCAACGGCCTTTTGATCATGTGTGCCCAGCGTGGCGATCCTGGGCGACGTGCCGGGCAATGTGGTGCCTATGCCGGGCTGTCAGTTCAAGGCGTCGACGCAGTCACTGTCGGGCGACAAATCGGTGGAATACTTCCGCAACATCTTTGCCTGGAAGCTGATTCTGGCCACCGCCGGGGTGGCGCCGGATACCGGGCTGACCTGCTCGTCATTCGCCGATCTGCAGCAGAAAGAGGCAATGATCAAGGCCGCCAGCCATGTCTGTCTGGTGGCCGATTCGACCAAGATCGACCGCTCCTGCTTTACCAGGCTGGGGTCGATGGATGTGATCCAGTCGTTCATCACCGATCGCGGCATCACCGATCGCGGCATCACCGACGATGGGATAGCCGACACCGACACCCGCGAATTCGAACGCTGCGGCTTCGAGGTGCGGATCGCACCATAGGGCCTTAGCCGCTGCGACCGGCCTGATCCAGTTCGGCCGCCAGGGCCTGCTGTTCGGCACTGCGGGGCCGCGACAGGCCCGCAAGCAACAGATAGGCCACCGGCGTCATGAAAAGCGTGGCAAAGGTCGCCAGCCCCAGCCCGCCAACGATGATCCAGCCCAGGACCGTCCGCGCCTCGGCCCCTGCCCCTTGGGCCAGCACCAAGGGCAGACCGCCCAGCACGGTTGCCACCATCGTCATCATCACCGGGCGCAGCCGCAGCACCGCCGCCCGCTCGATCGCCTGACGCACCGAGGCGCCCTGTTCGCGCAGCTGATCGGCGAATTCCACGATCAGGATGCCGTTCTTGGCCATGATCCCCACCAGAAGCACCAGCCCGATCTGCGAATAGACATTCAGGCTGCCCCCCGTCGCCAGCAGCGCAAAAACCGCACAGGCCAGCCCCAAGGGCACCGTTGCCATCACGATCACCGCCGAGACAAAGCTTTCGAACTGTGCGGCCAACACCAGAAACACCACCGCCAGCGCGATGCCGAAGGTCGTCAGCAACCCCGACGAGGTCTCGCCCAGGGTCGCTGCCTCGGCCAAAGGCACGATGCGCATGTCATCGGCCAGCACGCCCTGCGCCATGCCCTGCAATTCGGCCAGCGCATCGCCCAGCGCCAGATCGGGCGTCAGCCCGGCGGTGACCGGCACCGCCCGCATCTGCGATTCGCGCTGCAACTCGGGGGCGACGGCGCGTTCGGTCAGGGTCACGAAGGTAGAGATCGGCACCATCTGGCCATCCTTCGACGGCACGAAGATCCGCTCCAGATCGCCGGGATCGTTGACCGGATCGCTGGTCGAGATCAGCTTGATGTCATAGCTGTCGTCCTCCAGAAAAAGCGTGCCGACCTTGCGCCCGTCCAGCACCGCCTGCAGCGCCTCGCCCAACCCGTCGATCTTCACGCCCAGGTCTTCGGCGCGGGCGCGGTCGATCTCGATGAACAGCTGCGGCTGCGTGGTGTCATAGCCCAGCCGGACCTGACCAAAGCGCGGGTCGGCCTCCATCTTTGCCACCAGGGTGCGGGCGGCTTCGGCCAGACGGGTATAGTCATCACCCACCAGCGCCACCGACAGGCCCTGCCCGGCGCCGCGAATGCCCAGCGAATTGGGCTGGTTGGCAAAGGCGCGCACCCCGATTACCCCGCGCAGGCCCTGCTGCAAGTCCTCGGCAATCTCTTGCTGGCTGCGCAGGCGCTGATCCCAGGGGGCCAGCGTCACCACCACGAAACCCCGGTTGCTCTGCCCGCCCATCCCGGCGATGGCAAAGACGCTTTTGACCTCGCCTGTCGCGCGCAGGGGGTCTGCCAGCGCCTCGATCTCGCGCATCTTGGAATCGGTATAATCCAGCGATACGCCCTGCGGCGCCTGTACCGAAAACATGATCGCACCGCGGTCTTCGGCCGGGGTCAGTTCCTGGCGCAGCGCGGGAAAGCTGGCCACGGCAAGGGCGGCAAACAGCGCCGCCACCGCGACCGAGACCAAGGGCGCGGCAAGGCACAGCCGCAGAATGGCCGCATAGGCACGCACCAGCGCCTCGCCAAAGCGCACCAGCGGGC
>JBATAV010000712.1:0-8414 GCA_049662025.1 Paracoccaceae bacterium
CGGGGCCTGCGCGATCAGGGCAAGACCATCATCCTGATCACCCACAAGCTGCGCGAGATCATGGAGGCCACCGACAACGTATCGGTAATGCGGCGCGGCACCATGGTGGCGACGGTGAAGACCGAAGGCACCAGCCCCGAGCAACTGGCCGAGCTGATGGTGGGCCGCAAGGTGCTGCTGGAAGTGGAAAAGGGCCCGGCCAAGCCCGGCGCGGTGGTGCTGGCGGTCGAAAACCTGCGGGTGCGCGACGAACATGGGGTCGAGCGGCTGAAGGGCGTCAGCTTCGAGATCCGCGCGGGCGAGATCCTGGGCATTGCCGGGGTGGCGGGCAACGGCCAGTCGGAATTGCTGGCAGCCCTGGGCGGCATGATGCGCGCCAGCGGCAAGATCACCCTGAACGGCGCCGAATTGCCGCTGTCGGGGCATGGATCGGACGGCCAAAGCCGCCGTCGCGCCGGTATTGCCCATGTGCCGGAAGACCGCCAGCACTATGGCCTGATCATGGATTTCACCGCCTGGGAGAACATGGCCTTTGGCTATTTCAACGAGCCGGAATACCAGAAGAACGCGCTGTTCATGGACAATGACGCGCTGAAGGCCGACACCGCGAAGAAGATGGAAACCTTCGACGTGCGCCCGCCGATCCCCTCGCTGCCGGCCAAATCGTTCTCGGGCGGCAACCAGCAAAAGATCGTCGTCGCGCGCGAGTTCGAGCAGGACCCCGACCTGCTGCTGGCCGGTCAGCCCACCCGCGGGGTGGATATCGGCGCCATCGAATTCATCCACAAGCAGCTGATTTCCTTGCGAGATCAGGGCAAGGCAGTGCTGATGGTCAGTGTCGAGCTGGACGAGATCATGAGCCTGTCGGACCGCATCGCGGTGATGTTCGATGGCCAGTTGATGGGCTTCCGTGACCCCGAAAAGACCAACGAACGCGAGTTGGGCCTGCTGATGGCCGGGATCACCGGCAAAGAGGAGGCCGCCTGATGGACCGCTTGCCAAGATGGGCCGATGTGGTGCTGGTGCCGCTGGTGTCGCTGGTGCTGGCCTTTGCCATTGCGGCGGTGGTGATCCTGGCGATCGGCCAGAACCCCTGGGAAGCGCTGAAGGTGATGGTGCAGGGCAGCCTGATGTCACCCTATGGCTGGGGTTATACGCTGTATTACACCACCAGTTTCATCTTTACCGGGCTGGCGGTGACGGTGGCGTTTCACGCCAGCATGTTCAACATTGGCGGCGAGGGACAGGCGCAGCTGGGCGGCCTTGGCGTGGCACTGGCCTGCCTGTATATCCCCTGGCCGCATTGGTCGCTTGCGCTGCTTGGCGCCACCTGCGGGGCGGCGCTCTTCGGCGCGGCCTGGGCGGCGATACCGGCCTATCTGCAAGCCAAACGCGGCAGCCATATCGTGATCACCACGATCATGTTCAACTACATCGCCTCCAGTCTGCTGGTCTATCTGCTGGTCGACGTCTTGCGCCCGCAAGGCAAGATGGACCCGACAACGGCCACCTTCCCCGATGCCGCCCACCTGCCGGCGCTAAGTGACATTCCGGGGCTGGACCTGATCTTCACCAAGGCGGTGCCCGCCAATGTGACGCTGTTCATCGCGCTTTTCATGGCCTGGGTGGTCTGGGCCCTTCTGTGGCGCACCAGGCTGGGCTATCAGATCCGCGCCTTTGGCAAATCGCAGGCCGCGGCGCGCTACGCCGGGATCAACCCGACGAAGATCATCCTGATCGCGATGCTGATCTCGGGCGGGCTGGCGGGCATGATGTCGATCAACAACGTGATGGGCGAGGCCAACCGTTTGCTGGCCAATTCGGCCTCCGGGGCGGGGTTCATCGGCATCGCGGTGGCACTGATGGGGCGCAACCATCCGATCGGCGTGGTGCTGGCGGCGTTCCTGTTCGGCTTCCTGTTTCAGGGCGGGGCGGAACTGGGCCTCTGGACCAAGGTCCCGATCGAGATGCGGATCGTGGTGCAGGGTCTGGTGATCCTGTTTACCGGGGCGCTGGACATGATGGTGCGGATGCTGCTGGTGCGGCTGTTCACGCTGTTCCTGGGCCATCGGACGGAGGCCGCCTGATGGATTACAACACGCTGCTGCAGATCCTGGACAGCACTTTGCGGCTGGCGACGCCGCTGATGCTGGCCTGCATCGCCGGGCTGTATTCGGAACGCGCCGGCATTTTCGACATCGGGCTTGAAGGCAAGATGCTGGTCGCCGCGATGTGCGCGGGCGCAGCTGCAGCGATGTCCGGCTCGGCCTGGGTTGGCCTTCTGGCAGGCATCGGCGGGTCGCTGTTCTTCGCCGCGATCCACGGGGTGACGGCGATCACCTTCCGCGGCAACCAGCTGATATCCGGCGTGGCGCTGAACTTCCTGGCCTCCGGACTGACGGTGCTGACGGCGCAAAGCCTGTTCAAGCAGGGCGGCCGCACCCCGCCCCTGGCGGGCAACGCCCGGTTCCAGCCGATCGACCTGCCCTTTGCCGAGGCACTGAAGGACGTGCCGCTGATCGGACCCTTCTACAACCAGGTGGTCTCGGGCCATTCGATCCTGGTCTATGCCGCCTTCGGCGTGGTCGCGCTGACCTGGTGGGTGATGTACCGCACCCGCTTCGGCTTGCGCCTGCGCGCGGTCGGCGAAAACCCTGCGGCGGTGGATACGGCTGGCGTCTCGGTCGTCGGCCTGCGCTTTGCCGCCATCGCCATCACCGGCATCCTTTGCGGTCTGGCGGGCGCCTATATGGCCACCGCCCTGCAAGCCGGCTTCGGCAAGGAGATGACGGCAGGCCGCGGCTATATCGCGCTGGCCGCGCTGATCTTTGCCAAATGGCGCCCTGTGGCGGCGATGTGGGCCTGCCTTCTGTTCGGCTTTTTCCAGGCGCTGGCCAACCGCCCCGACGTGGTCGAGGCCGTGGTGCAGGTCAAGGTGCCGGTGCCGTTCCTGACCGCCCTGCCCTATCTGCTGACCGTCTTTGTCCTGGCCGGCTTTGTCGGCAAGGCGATTCCGCCGCGCGCCGGTGGCGAGCCTTATGTGAAGGAACGCTGACCGCCGGCACCGGCCTGCGCCCTTCATCTTGGCACAAATATTCCGGGGGTCCGGGGGCTGGCCCCCGGCCTCTCGATCCGCGAAAGGCCCGACTGATGACCGCATCCGCCCTGTCCACGATCCGCGCCATTGCCGGGGCCGCACCGGTCCGGCTGGGGCTGATCCTCGGCTCCGGCCTTGGCCATCTGGCGCAGACGGTCGAGGGTCCGGCCATTCCCTATGCCGATCTGCCGGGCTTTCCGCATGCCGCCGTGTCTGGCCACAACCCCAACCTGCACATCGGTCAGCTTGAGGGCACTCGCGTCGCCGTCTTTGGCGCGCGCGAACATTACTATGAAAACGGCAACCCGGCAGCGATGCGCGCGGCCCTGGAGGTGCTGAAGGCCCTGGGCGCGACACAACTGATCGTGACCAATGCCGCAGGCTCGATGCGGTCCGACATTCCGCCGGGCGAACTGATGCTGCTTTGCGACCATATCAACTACAACGGTCTTAACCCGCTGATCGGCGAGAAGACCGACGCCCGTTTCGTGCCGATGACCGATGCCCATTCACCGCAGATGCGCGCCGCCCTGCGGGCCGCCGCAAAGGCCGAGGGCATCGCGCTGCAAGAAGGCGTCTATTGCTGGTATTCCGGCCCCTCGTTCGAGACCCCGGCCGAGATCCGCATGCTGAAGGGCCTGGGCGGCGATGCGGTGGGCATGTCGACGGTGCCCGAGGTGATCCTGGCACGTTTTCTGGGGCTGCAGGTCGCGGCCATTTCCACCATCACCAACATGGCCGCCGGGATGAGTGACGAACAGATCAGCCACGAACATACCAAGGCCATGGCCCCCTTGGGTGCGGCAAAACTGGAACGCATCCTGCGCCGATACCTTGCCAGTCTCCGATGACGTGGAAGGTTATTTGACATCGCTGCCAAAGGCGCGCAACCCTTTGGCCTGACTTCCCTATCCTCTCCGGCCGTGCCGATGCAGATCTACCTCCCCATTGCCGAGGTCTCGGTCGACGCCTTCCTGCTCCTCGGGATCGGAAGCATCGTCGGCTTTTTGTCGGGCATGTTCGGGGTGGGCGGCGGATTTCTGATCACGCCCTTGTTGTTCTTCATCGGTGTGCCGCCGGCGGTGGCAGTGGCCACCGGGGCCAATCAGGTGGTGGCCTCGTCCATTTCCGGCGTGCTGGCGCAGTTGAAGCGCAAGGCGGTGGATTTCCGCATGGGGGGCGTACTGCTGGTGGGCGGTATTGGTGGATCGGTCGGCGGCATCTGGGTTTTTGCCTGGATGAAGGCGCTGGGTCAGATCGACCTGTTCGTGCAGCTTAGCTATGTGCTGTTTCTGGGCCTGATCGGCGCGATGATGCTGCAGGAATCCTTGCGCGCCTTTCTGCGGACGAAAAAGGCGGGGGCGCCGATCCGGCGGGCACATGTGCACAGCTGGGTGCATGGGCTGCCGTTGAAGATGAAATTCCGCGCCAGCGGGTTGTACATCAGCGTCATCCCGCCCATGATCGTGGGGGCGTTGGTGGGCTTTCTGGCCGCCATCATGGGCGTCGGTGGCGGCTTCATCATGGTGCCCGCGATGATCTATCTGCTGGGGATGCCGACCAAGGTGGTGATCGGCACCTCGCTTTTCCAGATCATCTTCGTCACCGCCTTTACCACCGTCATGCATGCGGTCACCAGCCAGACCGTCGACATGATGCTGGCGTTGCTGCTGATCCTTGGCGGGGTGATCGGGGCGCAGATCGGCGCGCGGGTGGGGGTACGGCTGAAGGCCGAACAGCTGCGCATCCTGCTGTCGCTTCTGGTGCTGGGGGTATCCTTGCGGATCGCCGCCGACCTGCTGATCCGCCCGGCCGAGCTTTACTCGGTCACCGCAGGGCTGTTGCCGTGATCCGGCGGCTGGCCCTGCTGCTCGCGCTGTTCGCCGCCCCTGCGGGCGCCGAGGAAAGCATCGTTTCCGGCCTCAGCCAGAACCGGGTGTCGATCACCGCCGATTTCGACGGATCCGAAATCCTGATCTACGGCGCGGTCAGGCGGCAGGAACCCGAGCCGGGCGGGCGGCTGGACGTGATCATCACCGTCGAGGGCCCGTCGACGCCGCTGACCGTGCGCCGCAAGAGCCGGGTCTGGGGCATCTGGGTCAACAATGCCGCGATTTCGGTCGACTCGGCGCCCAGCTTCTATGCCGTCGCCACCACCGGGCCGCTGACAAAAATCCTGTCGGCGACCGAAAACCTGCGCAAAGGCATCACCATCGACCGGGTGATCCGCGCTGTCGGCATCACCAGCGAGGCCGACGCCTCGGACGCTTTCATCGAGGCCATGATGCGGGTGCGCACCGCCGAGGGACGCTATCGGCTCCTGGAAAGCCGGGTGCAGCTGACCGAAGAGACCCTCTTTCGCACCGATGTCAGCCTGCCTGCCAACCTGACCGAAGGCGAATACACCGTGCGGCTGTTCCTGTTGCGTGAAGGCAAGGTCGTGGCCGAACAGGAGCGGCTGATCGGCGTGCACAAGGAGGGGCTGGAGCGGCTGATCTTCACGCTGGCGAAAGAGCAACCGCTGGCCTACGGGCTGATCTCGCTGGTGCTGGCGGCGGTGGCGGGCTGGGCCGCCTCGGCGGCGTTCCGGCTGTTTCGCAACTGACGGGGTCGGGCTTAGCCCTTCTTCCCGGAACCGGCGGTTTCCAGCGCATCAAGCCGGCCCTTCAGTGCCTCGTTCTCTTCGCGGGCTTTCTGGGCCATGGCGCGCACCGCATCGAATTCTTCGCGGGTGACGAAATCGCGGTCGGCCATCCAGCGGTCGACAAAGCCCTTGAAGGCAGTCTCGGCCTCGGTCTTGGCGCCCTGGGCCACGCCCATGGCGTTGGTCATCAGCTGGCTCATGTCGTCGAAGAACTTGTTGCGGGTCTGCATCAAGGGGCCTCCTGTGCTTTGCCCCTATATGCGCTGCCCCCCCGCTGTTCACAAGACCGCGCGGGGCCGGGGGCAAGGGGCTGCGGCAGTTGACTTCGCCCCCAGCCGCCGCGACAAGCGTCCAGCCTGACGGAGCCTGCGCATGATCCCCTTTCCGCATATCTCGCCCGAGATCTTCTCGGTCTCGCTGTTCGGGATCACCTTTGCGCTGCGCTGGTATGCGCTGGCCTATATCGCGGGCATCCTGATCGCCTGGGGCCTGGCACGCCGCACCATCGCCCGGGCCGATCTGTGGGCCGGGGCGGCCCCCCTGACGGCCGAGCAGCTGGAGCGGCTGATCACCTGGGTGATCCTGGGGGTGATCCTGGGCGGGCGGCTGGGCTATGTGCTGTTCTATGACGCGGCCAGGTTCGCGGCCGATCCGGGGGCCGTGCTGCGGGTGTGGGAGGGCGGCATGTCGTTCCACGGCGGTTTTCTGGGCGTCGTGGTGGCGGGCATGCTGTTTTGCCGCCGCGAGGGCATTGCCATGCTGTCGCTGGGCGATCTGATGGCGATCAGCGCGCCGCCCGGTCTGTTGCTGGGCCGCATCGCCAATTTCATCAACGCCGAGCTGTGGGGCCGCCCGACCGACCTGCCCTGGGGCGTGGCCTTTCCGGGCGAAGCGGCGCAGACCTGTGCGGGCATCGCTGGGGTCTGCGCCCGCCACCCCAGCCAGCTCTACGAGGCGGCGCTGGAGGGGCTGCTGCTGGGCGCGCTGGTCCTGTGGCTGGCCTGGCGGCGCGGCTGGCTGAAGGTGCCGGGGCGGCTGATGGGTTTGTTCATCGCGGGCTATGGCATCGCCCGGTTTGCGGTGGAATTCGTCCGCCAGCCGGATGCGCAGTTCGTCTCGGACGCCAACCCCCTGGGCCTCTATCTGCATCTGAACGGCTGGGGCCTGACCGCGGGGCAATGCCTGAGCCTGCCGATGGTCGCGGTGGGCCTGTGGTTCGTCCTTGGCTCTCGCCGCACGTCGACTGCATGACGCCGCTGGCGCGTGAGTTGGCCGCGCGGATCGCGGCCGAAGGGCCGATTTCGGTGGCCGACTACATGGCCGAATGCCTGCTGCACCCGGTTCACGGCTATTATACCACGCGCGACCCCTTTGGCGCCGCAGGAGATTTCACCACCGCGCCGGAAATCAGCCAGATGTTCGGAGAGTTGTTCGGTCTGGCGCTGGCGCAAGCCTGGCTGGACCGGGGGACGCCTGCGCCCTTTACCCTGGCCGAGCTGGGGCCGGGGCGTGGCACGCTGATGGCCGACATTTTACGCGCAACACAGGCCGTGCCAGGGTTTCATGCCGCCGCACGGGTGATCCTGGTCGAAGCCTCGCCGGTGTTGCGGCTGGCGCAAGAGCAGAGGGTCTCGCGGCAGCGCGATCACGGTTTGCACTGGCTGGGGGCGGCAGAGGATCTGCCGCAACAGCCGCTGTTCCTGATTGCCAACGAATTCTTCGATGCCCTGCCGATCCGGCAGTATCAGCGCGACGACGGCGACGACGACGGCGGCTGGCGCGAGCGGTTGATAGGTTTGCGCGACGGGCGGCTGGTGTTCGGATTGTCCGAACGGCTGCCCAAAGTGCCGGACAGCCCGGCGTTTCCGGGCGCGGCGGCGGGGCAGATCGTTGAATACTGCCCGCAGGCCGCGCGGATCATGGCCAGCATCGGGCAGCGCATCGGGCAGTTCGGCGGCTTGGCCTATGTCATCGACTATGGCGGATGGCGCAGCCGGGGCGACACCTTGCAGGCGCTGCGCGCGCACCGGTTCGACGATCCGCTGGCACATCCGGGCGAGGCGGACCTGACGGCGCATGTGGATTTCGAGGCGCTGGCGGTCGGCGCGCCTGCGCGGGCCTATGACACCCAAGGGGCCGTTCTGGCACGGCTGGGGATTGACGCGCGGGCCGAACGGCTGGCGCGCGGATTGCAGGGGGATGCGCTGCAAAGCCATCTGGCCGCGCATCGCCGCTTGACCCATGCCGAAGAAATGGGTTCGTTGTTCAAGGTGCTGGCGCTGACCAGTGCCGGAACGCCGTTGCCGCCCGGATTCGCCCCACCCCAGGACCTGGCCCTCTGATGCCCGCCGCTTTGGAAATCATCACTTCGGACGCCCTGGCCTTGCGTCACGGTTTCTTCACCCGCAAGGGCGGGGCCTCGTCGGGCATCTTTGCCGGGCTGAACTGCGGCGCCGGGTCTTCGGATCTGTCCGAGATCGTGGCGATCAACCGGGCCCGAGTGGCCGAGGCGATGGGGGTGGCGCCGGACCATCTGGTGAACATGCACCAAGTGCATTCGCCCGATGTGGTCACCGTCACGGCACCCCTGGCCGAACGGCCGCGCGCCGATGCGCTGGTGACGGCCACGCCGGGGCTGGCGCTGGCGGTGCTGTCGGCCGATTGCCAGCCGGT
>JBATAV010000713.1:0-4267 GCA_049662025.1 Paracoccaceae bacterium
GCGGCAGATCGGGGCGGTCGGTGCGGGCATGCAGGCCCGCCACCCGGTGGCCGGTGTCGTCGACCAGCGTCAGCCCGGCCTCGGTGCGCCAGACGGCGACAGGCTGGCGTTCGGTGACCAGCACCTGCAGCACCCCGCCCGAGCGGACACGCAGCTCTGCCGATTTCACCGCATCCAGCTGTTCGATGCGGGCGCGGGCGGCATCGAGATCCAGATCAAAGCTGGATTGCGGCAGGTTCAGGTTCAGCCTTGCCCGCACCGCTTCGGCCAGATCGGGCGAGCAGCCTTCGATCGAGGCCAATGAGACGCGGAATTCGGGGCGGCTTTCGAACTTGGCGCGCAGGTCGGAGAAGACGCCGGTGATCCCGGCCCGGCGATCCTCGTTGGCCAGATAAAGCCCGCAGGCGGCCAGCAGGACCAGGCTGGGCAGGCCGACCCGCAAAAGCCTGCGCAGGTAGGGCGTCAGCATCACCCGTTGCATCCGGTAGGCCCAGCGGCTGGGCGCGGGGTCACGGCGCGTCGGGGCACCGTGGCGGCGCGAGGCGGTCATCGGTTGCATGACGCGTCCTTCACCATCCAGTCGCAAAGCGCGGGGAAGGAAATGCCGCAATGCGCGGCCTGTTCGGGGGCCAGCGAGGTGGGCGTCATGCCCGGCTGGGTGTTGGTTTCCAGAAGGATGAGGCCTTGCAGGCCCCGGCTGTCGTCCCAACGGAAATCGGTGCGGCTGAGGCCCCGGCAGCCCAGCGCGTTGTGGGCGCGAAGGGCGTAGTCAAGGCAGGCTGCGGTGATCTCGTCGGGGATGTTCGCGGGCAGTTTATGCCGGCTGCCCCCCGGCTTGTATTTCGCATCGTAATCATACCAGCCGTCGGTCAGGATGTCGGTCACGCAGAGCGCGCGGTCGCCCATCACGGTGGTGGTGAGTTCGCGGCCCGGCGCGTAGGTTTCCACCATCACGACTTCGGGCATCGTCTCGGCCAGGCGCGGCGCGTTGTCGCCTTCGCGCACGATATAGACGCCAACGCTGGAGCCTTCGTTGTTGGGTTTCACCACATAGGGCGGCGGCAGGACGTGGCCTGCCTGCACCTCATCGCGGCGGGCCAGACGGCTGGTGACGGTCGGCAAGTCAGCGGCGGCAAAGACCTCTTTGGCCTTGGCCTTGTCCATCGCCAGGGCCGAGGCCAGCACGCCGGAATTCGTGTAGGGAATGCGCAGCCATTCCAGGATGCCCTGCACGCAGCCGTCTTCGCCCCAGCGGCCATGCAGCGCGTTGAACACGATTTCCGGTTTGACTTCCGCAAGTTGCAAGGCAAGACCGGGGCCGCAATCGACCTCGATCACCTCTGTATATCCCGCGTCGCGCAGCGCCTGGGCACATTCGCGCCCGGAAACGAGAGAAACCTCTCGTTCCGCGGACAAGCCGCCCTTCAGAACCGCCACGCGGGGAAATCTGCTCGATCCCGCCGCCATCTACTGCCTCAACGGGGCTTTTGCCCCTTTATTTTTCTGCGCGTTCTCCGACCCGCATGATTTCCCACTCTAACGTGATCCCCCTGATTTGGAAAACCTTTTTTCGCACCTCTTCGCCAAGGTCTTCCAGATCGGCGGCGGTGGCGGTGCCGGTGTTGATCAGGAAGTTGGAATGCATGGGCGACATCTGGGCGCCGCCCCTTGTGGCGCCGCGCATTCCGGCCTCGTCGATCACCTTCCAGGCCTTCAACTCATGGGTGTCGTCGGCCTGCCCGGTGCTGCTGCGGCCCAAGGGGTTGCGGAAGGTGGAGCCTGCGGATCTATCCTTGGTAGGCTGGCTGGCGTCACGCTTGGCGATCTGGTCTTCCATCTTCGCGGCAAGGGCGGCGGGGTCGCCCTGGGGAGCGTTGAAGGTGGCGGAGGTGATGATGGCGCCTTCGGGCAGGGTGGACTGGCGATAGCGCAGGTTGAGGGCGGCGGCGGGCAGGGTTTCGGGTTTTCCGGCGCGGGTGATGATGTGGATTTCTTGCAGGAAATCAGCAACATACTGGCCATAGCAGCCGGCGTTCATGCGGATGGCGCCGCCGATGCTGCCGGGGATGGTGCGCAGGAACGTCAGGTCCAATCCGGCCTCGGCGGCGCGGCGGGCGACGTGGGCGTCAAGGGCGGCGGCGCCTGCGGTGATGGTGTTGCCGTTGATTTCAATGGCGTTGAAACCCCGGCCCAGGCGGATGACCACGGCGCGCAGACCGCCATCGCGCACGATCAGGTTGGAGCCTACTCCGATAGGGAAAACAGGGGTTTGCGGGTCAAGGGCCGCAAGGAATTCCGCCAGATCCGCCGCATCCGCGGGCTGGAACAGCCAGTCGGCAGGGCCACCGACCCGCAGCCAGGTGAGGTCTGACAAGGGGCGGTTTTGGGTCAGTGTGCCGCGCGGGGTGGGAAGCTGGGTCATGGGGATTTGGTAGCCGCGAAGACAGCAGCGGTTCAAGGGTGGGCGTGCGCTGCGTTAATCTGCTGAAATTGCTGGATATAAATTGTCTGCCGAACGTCTTCCCTGCGTCTTCCTTTCGTCTTCCGGGTTTGGAGGCCGGAGGCGTGTTAAGGAATTGGGGCGAATCAGCCGCCGACAAGCTTTGCCGCGAGTTTGAGAAGCGCCTCTGCAAAGGTGCCGATATTGGCGAGAAGGTAGGCAAAGAGCGCCACTCCGGCGACACCGCCAGCGGCCTTGATCGCGCTTTGGGTAAAGTTGTCCACTGACTTGCCACAATAGGCCAGAACAACGGATACGGATGTTCTGAGGGCGCGCCCGATACGTTGAAGCCTAGCGCCGGAGGGTGCCGACCTTGCCAGTTCCTTTTCGGCGGCGTCTAGGTCTGCCCAGATGATGGTCAGGCTTTCCCTGATCTCGGCAGGTGCATCGACAAGTTCCGGCGGATGGTTGTGGGCGCGATGACCTGTAGTGGCTGAAGCAGACACAGCGAGCGCCTCGGCGAGTTGCTCCTTTAGCATTGTGGCCTGTTGGCGCAGGTCGTGAATTTCCTCGATCCGCGCGATTTCGGCGGCCACAGCGGCGGGGCCTTGTTTCCAGATGGCGTCGGGGATCAGGGCGACGGCTTTTTGCAACTCCCAAGGGAGTTGCTGGCCGGAGAGGACGCCATCCCACCAGCGGGTCCAGAAATCCCATGTGCCGGGAGGGTCTTGGGCCCAGATGGCGCGGGTTCTGGCGTCGGCTTGGGTGAACCAGTTGGGTGGGGCGGAGGACCAAAGGGGGACGGTGAAGGGGTCTTCACCGCGTTCAAGCAAGCGTGCATCCTGACGAACTTGTTCCCACATGACGGGGGCAGCGAATGCCTTGGATCCGTCAGAGGTGGCTTCGCGGGAAGCGGCGACGGCGGCGGTGGCGGCTGAGGCAGCGCCAAGGTGGACTGCGACGGCCCGATCTAAAGCGTTATCGGCGGCGGCACGGGCAGCGGAAGCGGCGCTGGAGTCTGCGTAGGCGATGCGGGCTGCGTCGATGGCTTCTTTGATCCCAGGCGTCGAGTAATTGCGCGAAACCCCTGAAGTTAGATTCAGTCGCAGAACCGGCGGAGCGGTAAAATCTTGCTTAATTTCCGAGGATTGATCTGTCTCCAGCCCGAACAGCGGAAAAACGCGCAGAGCGCAACGTTCAGCAACGCCGACGGCGTCGGACCGCCGGGTGGCCTCCGGCCGGGCGTCAAGCCATGCGCTAAGGCTTTCTCCGTCCTTTATGTCTTCCAAGTCCATGCCCGCAAGATTGGTGGGGGAGAGGCGGTTGGCAAGGGGGAAAGGGGTGGCGGGGTGAACCACGCCATACGGCGAAGGGGGCGGCGGGGTGAACCCCGCCCTACGCCACCCGGCGTTTGATCCAGCGCCAGAGGTGGACGAGGGGCCAGCGCAGGAGCGAGGCTCCGGCGGCGAGGAAGGCGATGCCCCAGAGCGGGCCGGCGGTCCAGGTGACCCAGCCGAGGATCGGGATGCCCAGCGCTATCAGGACGTAGGCGGCGCGCCAGTGGTAGTCTCGGCTGGGCAGCATGGCGATCAGGTTGGCGATGACCAGCCAGAGGCAGGCGGCAATGAGGGGAAGGGTCATGTCAGGGCCAGGGCTGAGGCCGCAAGCGCGGCGAGGGTTGCGAAAAGTCCGGCCCAGGGCACCCAGACCGGCACCCGGAAGGGCGCCTCGGGAGCGGCGGACTTGATGCGGATCAGCGCCACGTTCACCAACAGGAACACGGCGAGGAGAACGGCCGAGGTGGTCTCGGCCAGCGCGGCAAGGGGC
>JBATAV010000714.1:0-3727 GCA_049662025.1 Paracoccaceae bacterium
CGGCCAGGCAGGCCAGCAGACTGGACTTGCCGCGCCCGTTGGCGGCGACCAGCCCCAGCCTGTCGCCGGGCTCGATGGCAAAACTCAGGTCGGTGAAAAGCGGCTGGCCAAGGGTCAGGCTCAGGGCGCGCGCGGCAAGAAGGCTCATGGGTCAGGTCCGGGAATTGTGTGGCACGGGGCCAGAAGGCCGGGGAATGCCGGGCGGACCGTTCGGAGAGTTGCGCCGAGGGTCAGCCCTGCGGAATGCGCAGGGCAGCGACAGGGCCGGGGCAGCGTTCTTCCATTGGCCTCATGGGGTGCAGGATGCCGCGACCAGGGGTGATTCGGCCAGCGCGGCGATTCATGGTTGACCCCGCACCCCGGCGCGCAGGCGCCATGGGCTTGCCAGACGTTTTGCAGCCGCTGTGCAGACCGTCGAATGCGGGCGCTTCCCCCGGATCAATATAGCGTCCACAACAACCTACACGCCTCGCTGCAACTTCACCGGCTCGCTGCGCGCCAACCGCAGGAAATGCGCCAAAAAGGGCCTGGTCGCATCCTCCTGCCGCGTCGCGCCATACATCCGCTTGGTGATCACCCCCGGCCCCAGCGGCCGCGTGACGTAATCGGCATTGGAAGCCACTTCGCGCAGCACCCAATCGGGCAGAACCGCCACCCCGCGCCCCGATCCGACCAGCATCAGGATCACCGCCGTCAGCTCCGCGGTTCGCTGCGCCCGCGGCTCCACCCGCGCGGGTGTCAACAACTCGCTGAACACATCCAGCTTGTCGCGGCCCACCGGGTAGGTGATCAGCACCTGGTCGCGGAAGTCGTCGGCGCAGATGAAATCCTTTTTTGCCAACGGGTTCGAGGATGCGGCAACGAAGGTCGGGTGATAGTCGAACAAGGGGTTGAAGGTCACGCCGGGCAGCGGCAGCGGGTCGGAAGAGATCACCAGATCCACCTCTTCGCGGTTCAGCGCCGGGAGCGCATCGAAGGCCAATCCGGCGCGGATGTCGACATCTACCTCGGGCCAGGCGTGGCGAAACAGTTCAAGCACCTGGAACAGCCAGTCAAAGCAGGCGTGGCATTCGATGGCGATGTGCAGCCGCCCGGTTTTTCCAGCGCGCAAGGCGCGGAATTCTTCCTCCATCGCGTCTATCTCTGGCAGGATACGCTCGGCCGCCCGCAACATGCGGTGCCCAGCCGCCGATAACCGCATCGGTTTCGAGCGGCGCACAAACAGCTCCATCCCCGCCTGCGCCTCCAGCCCCGCGACCTGATGGCTTAGCGCCGATTGGGTCATGTTCAGGATGTCGGCGGCCTTCGCCAGCCCCCCGGCCTGATGAATGGCGCGGATCGTCCGCAGGTGGCGCAGCTCGACGTACATGCGGTGAACCTCATGATGATGGTGAAAACCATGAATTTGTCTCACGTCCGAATATCTGTCACAAGAGGGGCAATCAAGGAGCCAGACATGACCCATTCGCCCCGCATCTCGTTCGAGTTCTTCCCGCCGCAGACGCTGGATGCGTCGTTCCGGCTGTGGGAAACCGTGCAGGCGCTGGCCCCGATGCAGCCCGAATTCGTCTCCGTGACCTATGGCGCCGGCGGCACCACCCGCAAACTGACGCATGACGCGGTGGGCGCGATCCATCGCAACTACGGCCTGAACGTTGCCGCGCACCTGACCTGTGTTGATGCTACCCGCGAAGAAACGCTAGAGATTGCAGCGGCTTACGCGGCGGCAGGGGTAACCGAGATCGTCGCCCTGCGCGGTGATGCGCCGAAAGGGGCGGCCCGGTTCACCCCGCAACCGCAGGGCTTTGCCTCATCGGTGGAACTGGTCGAGGCGCTGGCGAAAACCGGCAAGTTCAAGATCCGTGTCGGCGCCTACCCCGAGCCGCATCCCGATGCCGCCTCGGGCAAAGCCGACGTGGACTTCCTGAAACGCAAGATCGACGCGGGCGCCACCAGCGCGATGACCCAGTTCTTCTTTGACGCCGACACCTTCTTTCGGTTCCGCGACCAATGCGCGAAAGCGGGTATTGCCGCGCCGATCATCCCCGGCATCCTGCCGATCATCAGCTGGGAGGGGGCGAAGAAATTCGCCACCCGCTGCGGGTCTGCGGTGCCGCAAAAGCTGGACGAGGCCTTCACCCGCGCCATCGCCGACGGCCGCGAAGAGTTGTATGCGCTGGTCCAATGCACCCAGCTTTGCGACCAGCTGATCGAAGGCGGGGTGCAGGATCTGCATTTCTACACCCTCAACCGCCCCGACCTGACCCGCGACGTGGTGCGCGCGCTGGGCATCCAGCCCGCGGTATTGCTGGAAAAGGTTGCCTGATTTCAACGACCTCGGTCGTTTCACCCTGTCTCCCTGAACGGCCCCTCTGCCTTGCGCGAGGGGCCGCCTTTTCATCCGGGCCTTGTTCCCGCGCGATGATCGGCTAAGGTCGGCCAATCGCTGCAAGGAACGCCCGCTGATGACCCCGATATTGCTGTTGAACGGCCCGAACCTGAACCTGTTGGGCCTGCGCCAGCCCGAGATCTATGGCCGCGAAACGCTTGCCGATGTGGTCGATGCCTGCACCGCGCTGGGCCGCGACCTGGGGCTGGAGGTGGTGGCGAAACAGTCCAACCACGAAGGCGCGCTGGTCGATGACATCCAGGCCGCGCGCGGCATGATGGCGGGCATCGTCCTCAACCCCGGCGCCTATTCGCATACCTCCATCGCCATTCTGGACGCGCTGAACGCCTTCGACGGCCCGGTGCTGGAAGTGCACATCTCGAACATCCATCGGCGCGAGGCGTTCCGGCACCATTCCTTCGTCTCCTCGCGCGCCGAAGGCGTGGTCGCCGGTTTTGGCACCGAGGGCTATCTGATGGCGCTGCGGCGCATGGCAACACTGGTGAAAGCATGACCCTTCCTGTCAACGAATTCAAACGCTTGCTGGCATCGGGCCAACAGCAGATCGGGATCTGGAATTCGATCCCCGGGCCGGTGGTGGTGGAAATTCTGGCCACTTGGGGCTTCGATTGGGTGTTGCTGGACACCGAGCATTCGCTGACCGACATTCCCGATCTTTTGGCGATGCTTCAGGCGATGGCGGGCTATCCAGGCTCGGCCGCGGTGCGGGTGGCAGGGCATGATCCGGTCTTGATGAAACGGGTGCTGGATCTGGGCGCGCAGACCGTGATGGTGCCCTATGTGCAGACGGCAGGTGAGGCTGCGGCCCTGGTGCGCGCCATGCGCTATGCGCCGCGCGGCATGCGCGGCGTGTCGGGCCTGTCGCGTGCCACCCGCTATGGCCTGGTCAAGGATTACACCCAGCGGGCCGAAGAAGAGCTGTGCCTGATCGTGCAGATCGAGACTGCCGAGGCGGTGGGCCGGATTGCCGAAATCGCGGCAGTCGACGGGGTGGACGCACTGTTCATCGGCCCGGCCGACCTTGCAGCCTCGATGGGGCATCCGGGCAATCTGGCCCACCCCGAGGTGGTGGCGATGATCGAACGTGCCATCAAGGCGATTGTCGCCGCCGGCAAGCCGGCCGGAATTCTGACGGTAGATCAGGGCTTTGCAAAGACCTGCATGGGTTGGGGCACCACCTTTACCGCGGTCGGCATCGATGTCTCGGTCCTGGCGGCGGGGGCGCGAAGCCTGCGCGGCGCTTTCGCCTGACCGCCATGGCGGCGCGATTCCTCTGGCACCCGAAGGCCCGGCTGTTTGGCCCGGACGGCCACGAGG
>JBATAV010000715.1:0-2867 GCA_049662025.1 Paracoccaceae bacterium
CCGCAGCGCATCGGCACCGTATTCGTCGATGATCTCCAGCGGGTCGATGACATTGCCGAGGGATTTCGACATCTTCTTGCCCTTGGCGTCGCGGACAAGCCCGTGCAGGTAAACGGTTTTGAACGGAACTTGATCCACCACAGCAAGCTGCATCATCATCATCCGGGCGACCCAGAAGAACAGGATGTCCTGCCCGGTGATCAGGACCGAGGTCGGGAAATATCTTGCGATTTCATCTGTTTGCTCGGGCCAGCCCAGCGTGCCGATGGGCCAGAGGCCGGAGGAGAACCAGGTGTCCAGCACATCGGGGTCGCGCCAGACCGGGTAGGTCAGATGTGTCGGGTCCTGATCCACCTCATAGGCGGCAAGAGAGGCAGCAAGCGCGTCAACCGCCGCAGCACGGTCGGCAACTTCGACGATGCGGGCGTGGTTCAGCGGCTGCGGCAAGGCGGCGAGGCTGTCGCGGAAACGCTCGATCACGGCGGCAAAGTCGGCGGCGCAATTGGCAAGCGTCGCCCGTTGGGCGTGACCTCCATCGCCAAGGACGTTCAACATGTCCACCGGATCCAGTTCCCCGTCGCCCTGATCGTCGACGAAGTCTGGGGCCGAGAGGTCAAGCCCATACCAGACCGGGATCTGATGCCCCCACCACAGCTGGCGGCTGATGCACCAGGGTTCGATGTTCTCCAGCCAGTGGTAATAGGTCTTCTCGCCGCTCGGCGGGATGATCTTCGTGCGCCCCGACCGCACCGCCTCAAGCGCCGGCTCAACAATCTTCGCGGTGTCGACGAACCACTGGTCGGTCAGCATCGGCTCGATCACCACCTTTGAGCGGTCGCCGAAGGGCTGCATGATCGGCTTGGACTCGACGTAGGGCACCCGCTCCAGATGTTCGGCGCCGGTTTCCTTGTCGACGGATTTTTGCAAGCTGGTGACGGCCAGGCCCTCGGCGTTGATTGCCGCGACCACGAGTTTGCGGGCCTCGTACCGGTCAAGCCCGCGCAGTTCGGGGGGGACGAGGTTGATCTGGTCTGCCTCGGCCTCGGTCAGCGTGCGCTCGCCACGGGCGACAGCACCTGCAATGGCGGCGGCCTCGGCGTAGGGCAGCCCGTCGTCGCGCATCTGGGCGCGAGTGTCCATCAGCCGGTACAGCGGGATGCCGTTGCGGGTGGCGACGCCATAGTCGTTGAAGTCATGCGCGCCGGTGATCTTCACCGCGCCCGAGCCGAATGCGGGGTCTGGGTATTCGTCGGTGATGATCGGGATTAACCGGCGATGCTCTGCCGGGCCAACCGGGATTTCGCAGAGTTTTCCTGCGATTGACGCGTAACGTTCATCCGATGGATGAACTGCGACCGCGCCATCTCCCAGCATGGTTTCGGGCCGCGTGGTGGCGATGGCGATATAGTCGCGCTCTTCTTCGAAGGTCACGCGGCCCGTCGCGTCCTTCTCGCGGTAGATATAGGTTTCCCCCTCCGCCAACGGGTATTTGAAATGCCACATATGGCCCGCGACTTCGGTTTGCTCAACTTCCAGATCAGAGATGGCGGTCTCGAAATGCGGGTCCCAGTTCACCAGCCGCTTGCCGCGATAGATCAGGCCCTTGTTGTAGAGATCGACAAAGACCTTGATGACGGCGTCGTGGAAGTTGCCTTCTTCGCCCGCAGGGGCACCGGGGGCGCCCGACATGGTAAACGCCTCACGCGACCAGTCACACGACGCACCAAGGCGCTGCAACTGTCCGATGATGGTACCGCGGGATTTGCGCTTTTGTTCCCAGACGCGCAGGGTAAAGGCGTCGCGCCCCAAGTCGCGGCGACCGGGCTCGCCGTTCCTGGCCAATTCGCGTTCGGTCACCATCTGGGTGGCGATGCCGGCATGGTCGGTGCCGGGCTGCCAGAGCGTGTCGTCGCCCATCATCCGGTGCCAGCGGATCAGGATATCCTGCAAGGTGTTGTTGAAGGCATGGCCCATGTGCAGGCTGCCGGTGACGTTCGGCGGCGGGATCATGATGGAAAACGCGGGGTGGCCGGGCTTTGCGTTGGCCCCGGCGACAAAGGCCTTGGCGTCTGCCCAGGCCTGAGAGATCCGGGCTTCAGCCTCGGCGGCGTTGAAGGTCTTTTCCATCGGCATGATCGGCTTCCTCTGCGTCTGCCTTGGCTTTATCCAATGCGCACGCCAAGGGGAAGGCTCTCGCGCCGCCATTGCCGCAGTCCGTGGCAACGCGGGTGAGCGGGCGCTCGATGCGCACCGAGCCCGCTCCACCTCACCCCCGAAACCAGCCTATACGGCGCGGTCGATCTTGGTGGACAGATGGATCAGGCTTTCCGACGACCGCACCCCGGTCATCGCGCCGATCTGGTCCAGCACCTGATCCAACACTTGTGTGTTGGGGCACGCGACCTGCAACAGAAGGTCGAACCGGCCAGAGGTGGTGAAGACCCGCTCCACCTCGGATACCGCCTTCAGCCGGGTCAGGATCGCGGCCTGACTGCGCGGCTCCACGCTCAAAAGCACACTGGCCCGCAGCCGCCCCTCACGCGCGCCTTCGCCCAGTTTCAACGTGTAGCCGGCGATGATGCCGCCGGTCTCCAGCCGCTCCAGCCGGGCCTGCACGGTACTGCGCGCCACTTTCAGCCGCCGCGACAGGGTCGCCACCGACATCCGTGCATCGGCCCCCAGAAGCCCCAGAATGTTGCGATCAAGTTCATCCATGCACTTTGTCCGATCTTTTCGTCATTATAACGAGGTTTCAAGGCGAATATACAGTTTTCATCGGTGAAGTTGTGCCCCATATCGCGCATCCTGAGTGCAGGAAAAGGGCGGCTCATACGCACCTAGCCTGGTTTGATGAAAAACCACGCTGG
>JBATAV010000716.1:0-3397 GCA_049662025.1 Paracoccaceae bacterium
CCGTCCGAAAACCGTGATCGTGTAAGGGGACAGGCAAATGGCATTCCGCTTCCGGCTGGCACCCGAAAAGACCAGCTTCGACTTCTTCAAGCACCAGTGGCTGACATTCGGCGGCTCGATGATGCTGACGGTCGTGGCGATCCTGTTGTGGATCTTCATGGGCCTGAACTTCGGCATCGACTTTCGCGGCGGCACCACGATCCGCACCGAAAGCACCACGCCGGTGGACGTCGGCGCCCTGCGCAAGGCGCTGGAGACGTTGGCCTTGGGCGATGTCTCGATCACCGAGGTGCATGACATCAACTTCGCCGACAACCAGCACGTCGCCCAGGTCCGCATCGCGCCGCTGGACGGCCAGGAATCGGTGACCCCCGAGACCATGACCGAGGTCGAAGCCGCGCTGAAGGCGGTGGACCCGGCGATCACCCTGCCATCGGTGGAATCGGTCGGCCCCAAGGTGTCGGGAGAGCTGATCTGGAAGGCGGTCGAGGCGATGGTCGCGGCCAGCCTTGGCATCATGGCCTACATCTGGCTGCGGTTCGAATGGCAATATGCGCTGGGCGGCGTGGTGGCGCTGATCCACGACGTCTTCATCACCATCGGCGTCTTTGCCCTCTTTCAGATCAAGTTCGACCTGTCGATCATTGCGGCCCTGCTGACGATCCTTGGCTATTCGATCAACGACACCGTGGTGGTGTTCGACCGGCTGCGGGAAAACCTGCAGAAATACAAGACCATGCCATTGCGCGACGTGATGAACCTGTCGGTGAACGAAACCCTGTCGCGCACGCTGATGACCTCTGTCACCACGCTGGTGGCGCTGGGGGCGATGCTGATCTTCGGCGGCGACGTGATTCGCGGCTTTGCCTTCGCCATCTTCTTCGGGGTGGTCTTGGGCACCTATTCCTCGGTCTTCGTGGCCAAGAACCTTGTGCTGTTCATCGGCCTTGACCGCGGCGACAAGCCAAAGAAAAGCAGTAACGAATTCGCCGATATCGAGGCCTGAGGCCCGATGCGCCTGACCGAGATCAGCTATGGCACGGCGCGGCCCGTCGAAGGCTACGGGCCGGGCTTCTTCCGTGTCGGTGGCCATGTGCTGCGCGGCGCCTGCCTGATCACGCCCTGGGATGCCGGGCCCTGGGGGGGGCTGGCCGATACCGCAGCACCCCTGTCGCTGACCGGGCGGATCGACGTGCTGCTCCTGGGCATGGGCACCGAGATCGCGCATCCGCCCGCCGCCTTCCGCGAGGCGGTGGAAGCCGCCGGAATCGGGGTCGAGGTGATGAATTCCCCCGCCGCCTGCCGCACCTACAACGTGCTTCTGGGTGAAGGCCGCCGGATCGCCGCCGCCTTGTTGCCGGTCAGCTGACGGGCAAGAAAAACCCTGAGCAGGAATCTGGGCCTACCAGAGATGCTGGACCTGCGGCGCGATGAGGCGCGCATAGGTTTCGCGCGCGGCGTCCATCGTTGCCTGCGGCAGGGGCGCCAGCGCATCGGCTGCGGCATTGGCGCGCGCCTGTTCGGGCGTCTTCGCACCCGGAATCACCACCGTCACGGCCTGTTCCATCAATATCCAGCGCAGCGCGAAAGCCGCCATCGTGGCCCCATCCGGCACCAGCGGGCGCAGCTCTTCCACTGCCTGCAGCGCCACCTCGAAGGGCACGCCGGAAAAGGTCTCGCCCTTGTCGAAGGCCTCGCCATGGCGGTTGAAGCTGCGGTGATCGTCGGCGGCGAAGGTGCTGGCCGCCGTCATCTTGCCGGTCAGCAGCCCCGATGCCAGCGGTACCCGTGCAATCACCGCCACGCCCTTTGCAGTGGCCTCGCGGAAAAACTCCTGCGCCGGCTTCACCCGAAAGAGGTTGTAGATGATCTGCACCGACACCACGCCGGGCTGGCGGATGGCCATCAGCGCCTCGTCCACGGTTTCCACCGACACGCCGTAATGGGCGATCTTGCCCTTGGCGCGCAGGCCCTCAAGCGCGCCAAACATCGCTGGGTCGGCATAGACCGGTGTTGGCGGGCAGTGCAGTTGCAGCAGGTCCAGCCGGTCCATCCGCAGATTGCGCAGCGATCGGTCGACGAAGGTCTCGATATTGGCGCCGGTGTAGCCCGCCGCCACATGCGGGGAAAGCCGCCGCCCCGCCTTGGTGGCGACGAAGGGGCGATCCCCGCCGCGCTCGGCCAGAACCTCGGCGATGACGCGCTCGGACCGCCCGTCGCCATAGACATCTGCGGTGTCGATGAAGGTCATCCCGGCATCAAGGGCCGCATGCAGCGTTGCCTTGGCATCCGCCAGACTGACCTCGCCCCAGGTGCCGCCAATGGCCCAGGCGCCAAAGCCGATGCGGGTGACGGTCCGGTCGGTGCGGCCGAAAGGATTGGTCTGCATGGGCTGTCTCCTTCTTGCTGCGGCGGGTATAGAGCGGCCCAGCCCGGATGGCCACGGCACCGCAACCTGGTTGCAGGGGGTTTTGCCGCCGGGCCGGATCGGATAGGGCTTTGGCGCATGGAGATGGTGGTATCCGATCTGGCAGTGGCGCGCGGCGGAATTGTCGTGCTGGAGGGCGTGGGCTTCACCCTGCGCCCCGGTCAGGCGCTGATCCTGCGCGGTCCGAACGGCATCGGCAAGACCACGCTTCTGCGCACCCTGGCCGGATTGCAGCCTGCGGTGGCGGGCCGGATCTCGGTTCCGGCCGAAAGCCTGGCCTATGCCAGCCATGCCGATGGGCTGAAGGCCACGCTCTCGGCCGCCGAGAACCTTGCCTTCTGGGCCAGCGTGCATGGCACCGATACCGTCGAGGCGGCACTGGAGACGATGAACCTGCGTGCCCTGCGTGACCGCCGCGCGGCCAACCTCTCGGCGGGGCAAAAGCGCAGACTGGGGCTGGCGCGGCTTCTGGTCACCGGGCGGCCGATCTGGATGCTGGACGAGCCGACGGTCAGCCTCGATGTGGCCTCGGTCGCACTTTTCGCAGGCGTCGTGCGGGCGCATCTGGTCGCAGGCGGCGCGGCGCTGATCGCCACCCATATCGACCTTGGCCTTGATGAGGCCGAGGTGCTGGACCTGACCCCGTTCAAGGCCGACCAATCCGCCAGCCTCCGCCACGGCGACGCCTTTGCCGAGGCTTTCCTGTGACAGCCCTTCTGATTCGCGACCTGCGCCTGGCCTTCCGCACCGGCGGCGGCTTCGGCCTTGGCCTGGCCTTCTTCCTGTTGGTCGCGGTGCTGGTGCCGCTCGGCGTCGGCCCCGAGGGCGGCACTCTGGCCAGGATCGCGCCCGGTATCCTGTGGGTCGGCGCTCTGCTGGCCTGCCTGCTGAGCCTGGACCGCATCTTCGCGCTGGATTTCGAGGATGGCAGCCTCGACCTTTTGGCCACCTCTCCCCTGCCGATGGAGG
>JBATAV010000717.1:0-1517 GCA_049662025.1 Paracoccaceae bacterium
ACGATGCCCTTTTCGCGCAGGATTTCGTCGGCGCCAAAGGTGATCGGGCCGTTTGCCGCCTCGATGATCAGCGGCGCCTTGATGCGGGCCGCGTTCTCCTTGTGGATCACGCCCTCCAGTGCGGCGGGAATCAGGATGTCGCACTCGGCTTCCAGCGCCTTGGCGCCATCGGGCTGATGGGTGCCGCCGGGATAGCCCGCCACCAGCCCGTCATGCGCATTCATCCATTGCCGCAGCTCTTCGATGTTCAGACCCTTTTCGTTCAGGATCGCGCCGTCACGTTCGATAATAGCAATGATGCGGCAGCCATCCTCTTCCGACAGGAACTTCGCGGCATGATATCCCACATTGCCCAGGCCCTGCACGATCACCCGCTTGCCGTCCAGCCCGCCGGTCAGACCGGCCTTGGCCACGTCTTCGGGGTGACGGAAGTATTCCTGCATGGCGTATTGCACGCCGCGCCCGGTCGCCTCGACCCTGCCCTGAATGCCGCCGGCATGCGGCGGCTTGCCGGTGACGCAGGCCTTGGCGTTGATGTCGGTGGTGTTCATCCGCGCATACTGATCGGCGATCCAGGCCATCTCGCGCTCGCCAGTGCCCATATCCGGGGCCGGCACGTTCTGCGCGGGGTGGATCAGGTTGCGCTTGATCAGCTCATAGGCAAAGCGCCGGGTGATCTGTTCCAGTTCATGCACGTCCCATTGCCGGGGGTCGATGCACAAGCCGCCCTTCGATCCGCCGAACGGCGCCTCGACCAGCGCGCATTTGTAGGTCATCAGCGCCGCCAGCGCCTCGACCTCGTCCTGGTTGACGCTCATCGCAAAGCGGATGCCGCCCTTGACCGGCTCCATATGCTCCGAATGCACCGAGCGATAGCCGGTGAAGGTTTCGATCTTGCCGCGCAGCCGCACGCCGAACCGCACCGTATAGGTGGAGTTGCAGACCCGGATCTTCTGTTCCAGTCCTGGGCTCAGATCCATCAGCCGCACCGCGCGGTTGAACATCAAGTCTACCGAGTCGCGAAACCCCGGCTCTCCCGTCGCCTTCATACTTCTCTCCTACCGTTGTCCGCAGCACTCGGGTGGGCCCCCGATGCGACGGTCGCGGCAGTCTATTCGCAAGGATCACGGAAAGCACAGGGTGAATGTGCGGGTTTTCGTCTCACCGCAGGCTTGTCTTAACCTGTTTTCGGCATAGTGATTCGCCGAATCACCCCGCATGGCACCGCCCGACGCGGGGCCGGACCGGCGCCATGCGGGTGATTCTTCCCTGGGTTGCGCCCACCTGTTCCGGGACAGAGAACAATTTCCCGCCAGCGCAGATACCGTTTCCATGACGCGGCAAAGTCAGTCGCCAGACCTGCCTTTGCCACAATTCCGCCCGATCCTTTCAGCTATCTGGACGTGGGAAAGCCTGTCCTCATGGGCTGGGCAACAAGTGTAACGGAATAGGGCAACTGACATGATGATGCTTCGTCCGATGGCGGCGAAAAGGCCGCTTCTGCGCAAGATCGTACC
>JBATAV010000718.1:0-1701 GCA_049662025.1 Paracoccaceae bacterium
ACGGCGCGGGCGAACGGGGTGAATTTCGCCTTCATCAAGGCGACCGAGGGCGGCGACCGGGTGGACGAGATGTTCCGCGACCACTGGCGCGAGGCCGGGCGCGCGGGTGTTGCGCGCGGCGCCTATCATTTCTTCTACCACTGCCGCCCGGCGATCGAGCAGGCGCGCTGGTACATTGCCCATGTACCGCGCACGGCGGGCGCCTTGCCGCCGGTGCTGGACATGGAATGGACGCCGTTCTCGCCGACCTGCACCATCCGCCGCACGCCGGAAGAGATTAGGCGCGACGCCGATATCTTCATTCATGCGGTGGCGGCGCATTACGGGCAACGGCCGATCCTGTACACCTCGATCGACTTTTTCCGCGACAACGAGATGTGGCGGGTGAAAGGGGCGGATTTCTGGCTGCGCGCGGTGGCCAAGCATCCGCAGGACCTGTACGACGGCCATCCGTGGAGTTTCTGGCAATATACCTCGACCGGGCTGGTGCCGGGGATCGCGGGCAAGGTGGACGTCAACGTCTTTGCCGGGTCGGCGGCGGCCTGGAATGCCTGGCTGGCGGCGCGGGCGCAGTAAGGCTGCGCGGGAGGCTGGTGGCGGATGCCTCCGGCGGGAGTATTTTCAAAGGCGCAAATCGGGGGGCTGACCGGCCTAGCGCAGCCCGATCTCGGCGAGAGCCTGCGCCAGTTCGGGGGGCAGGGTGTCGTCGTTGGCGCGGCCCATCGGCAGGTCGCGCGGGGCGTCTTCGGGGGCCAGGTAGCGCCAGCCCTGGAACGGGCGACGGGGGGCGGCTTCAGTGCGGATGACCTTGCGGTCCATCACCAGGGCACAGCGGCTGATCCCGTCTGACCCTTCGACCCGTTCCAGCCCGACAAGCGGTTGGCGGCACAGGATGGCGCCCTTGATGATCCAGTACAGCGAGCCGCCCTCCAGCAGTTCGGCCTCGCGCTTTGGCCACATCCGGGTGACGTGGACGGCGCAGCCCTTGGGCCAGCGGGCCGCTTGGCTGTCTTGCCAATCGGTCAGGTCTTCGATGCTGTCGGTGCCGACGCAGAGCTTCAGAAGGTTCAGGTGTGCCATGGTGCAACAATAGTCTTTGTCGTGGCGGCTGCAAGTTGACCGGGGGGGGGTGGGGGCGTATCTTGGGCCTTCCGCCCAGGTTATCCACAACTTCAAGGAAGATTCGCCCGATGTCCCGGTTCCAGACCCCTATTGCCGAACAGATCTGGGACATGAAGTATCGCTTCAGGGATGCCGACGGCACGCCGATTGACGGCTCGGTCGAGGACAGCTGGCGGCGGATCGCCCGCGCGCTGGCCGAGGTGGAGGCGGAGCCGGCGAAGTGGGAGGCGGCGTTCTACGCAGCCCTGGAGAATTTCCGGTTCCTGCCTGCGGGGCGGATCACGGCGGGGGCGGGCACCGGGCGGTCGGTGACGTTGTTCAACTGCTTTGTCATGGGCACCATCCCCGACACCATGGGCGGCATCTTCGATGCGCTGAAGGAAGCCGCGCTGACCATGCAGCAAGGCGGCGGCATCGGCTATGATTTCTCCACCATCCGGCCACGGGGTGCGGAGGTGAAGGGAGTGGCGGCGGATGCCTCGGGCCCCTTGAGCTTCATGGATGTCTGGGATGCGATGTGCCGCACCATCATGTCGGCGGGGTCGCGCCGGGGCGCGATGATGGCGACGATGCGCTGCG
>JBATAV010000719.1:0-3407 GCA_049662025.1 Paracoccaceae bacterium
GATATCAACGTGCCGATGGAGGGCGGGCGCGTTACCGACACCACGCGGATCGACAAGATCGTAGCGACGGTGAAGGACATTCAGGCGCGGGGTGGCAAGGTGGTGCTGCTGGCGCATTTCGGGCGGCCCAAGGGCAAACCCGTTGAAGAGATGAGCCTGCGCCATGTCCAGCCCGCGCTGGAAGCGGCGCTGGGGCAGAACGTCACCTTCATGGAGCGTCCCAACCGGGCCGCGATTGACGCGCTGCCGGCTGACGCGGTGGTGCTGGTCGAAAACACCCGGTTTTCGCCGATGGAAGAGGCCAATGATCCGGCAATGGCGCGGTTTCTGGCGACTTTGGGCGATGTGTTCTGCAATGATGCGTTTTCAGCCGCGCACCGGGCGCATGCCTCGACCGAAGGCGTGGCGCACCTGTTGCCGTCTTGCGCCGGGCGTCTGATGGAAGAAGAGCTGCGCGCGCTGGAGGCGGCTTTGGGCAACCCTGCGCGCCCGCTGATGGCGGTGGTGGGGGGGGCGAAAGTTTCATCCAAGCTGGAGTTGTTGGGCAATCTGGTGACGAAGGTCGACCATCTGGCCATCGGTGGCGGCATGGCCAACACCTTTCTGCTGGCCCAGGGGATTGAGGTGGGCAAATCGCTGGCCGAGCGGGATATGGCCGGGATGGCGGCCGAGATCTTGCAAAAGGCCAAAGCGGCGGGCTGCGCCATTCACCTGCCGGTTGACGTGGTGGTGGCACGGGAATTCAAGGCAGGCGCTGCCTTTGAGACGGTGATCGCCAGCGCCTGCCCGCCCGATGCGATGATCCTGGATGCCGGCCCCGAGACGGTCTCGCGGCTGAAGGCGGTCATGGGCCAATCGGCGACGCTGATCTGGAACGGTCCCTTGGGGGCCTTTGAAATTCCACCCTTTGATGCCGCGACCAATGCAGCGGCGACCGAGGCCGCACGTCTGACGGCTGCGGGGCGTCTGATCTCGGTCGCCGGGGGGGGCGATACGGTGGCGGCGCTGAACGGTGCGGGGGCGGCGGATGATTTCACCTTCATCTCGACCGCCGGGGGGGCATTTCTGGAGTGGATGGAGGGCAAGGAATTGCCCGGCGTTGCGGCGCTGATGGGTTAGGCCGGTGGCCTGGGCGCTGATCACTGGCGCATCCGAGGGGCTGGGGCGCGCGTTTGCGCGGCTGGCCGCCGAGGATGGTTTCGGGCTGATCCTGTCGGCGCGGCGGGTGGATCTGCTGGAGGCGCTGGCGGTGGATTTGCGCGCGGCGCATGGGGTGGCGGTGGAGGTGATTGCCGCCGATTTGTCGGCGGAGGGTGAGGCCGATCGGCTGTGGCGGGCGGCAAGTGCGGGGCGCGAGATTGCGGTCCTGGTGAACAATGCCGGGCTGGGTGCGGCGGGCGCCTTTGCCGAGCGCGACGACTGGGCGCGGGAATATGCCAGCGTGATGGTCAATGTGGTGTCGGCGACCATTCTGATGAAAGAGGCGGTCAGCGCGATGGCGGCGGGCAATGGCGGGCGGGTGCTGAATGTGGCCTCGACTGCGGCCTATATGCCGGGGCCGGGGATGGCGGTCTATCATGCCACCAAGGCCTATATGCTGAGCCTGTCGGAGGCGGTGGCGCATGAATTGCGCGGATCGGGGATCACGGTCACCGCGCTTTGCCCCGGCGCGACGCGGACGGGGTTTTTCAGGGCCGCAAAGGTCGAAGGCAGCTCCCTGATCCAGCGGTTGCCGATGCCTTCGGCCGAAAAGGTGGCGATGAAGGGCTGGGCGGCGATGAAGGAAGGCCGCCGGGTGGCGGTGCCGGGGATCGACAACAAGGTCTTTGCGTTCGTGCCCCGGATCGCGCCAAAGGCGCTGGTGCTGCGGGTGGCGGCGCTGTTTGTGGGGCGCCGATAGCGCAAGCAAGATTGCAGGGCTGGCGCATCGCTTGTATGCCGAGGGCAAAGCGTTCAACCGAAAGGGTAAGCCATGGCCAAGGCCGAGATGACGAAACAGATCGCCGATGGGCGTGGATTCATTGCAGCGCTTGACCAGTCGGGCGGATCGACCCCGAAGGCGCTGAAGCAATATGGCGTTGCCGAAACCGCCTGGTCGGATGAGACCGGCATGTTCGACCTGATTCATGCAATGCGGGCGCGGATCATCAAATCGCCGGCCTTTACCGGCGACAAGGTGGTGGGCGCGATTCTGTTCGAGCAGACCATGGACCGCGCGGTGGATGGCATTCCGACCGCCACCTATCTGTGGGAAAAGCGCCATGTGGTGCCGTTCCTGAAGATCGACAAGGGCCTTGAGGCGGAGGTTGACGGCTGCCAGTTGATGAAGCCGATGCCGAATCTGGACGCTCTGCTGACCCGCGCCGTGAAGGCGGGGATATACGGCACCAAGGAGCGATCGGTGATCTCGGCCGCCAATGGCAGGGGCATTCAGGCGGTGGTGGACCAGCAATTCGCCGTGGGCGCGCAGGTTGCGGCACATGGGCTGATGCCGATTCTGGAACCGGAGGTGACAATTTCCATCGCCGACAAGGCCGAGGCGGAAAAGCTGTTGCTGGCGGCGCTGCTGAAGGGGCTGGGCGCGCTGCCTGCGGGCCAACAGGTGATGCTGAAGCTGAGCCTGCCGACGGTGGACAATTTCTATCTGCCGCTGGTTGATCATCCGAAGGTGCTGAAAGTGGTGGCGCTGTCGGGCGGGCACAGCCGCGCGGCGGCGAATGCGATTCTGGCGCGCAACCGGGGGATGATCGCCTCGTTCAGCCGGGCGCTGAGCGAAGGGCTGGGCGCAGGCCAGACCGAGGCCGAGTTCGATGCCATGCTGAAGGGCGCCATCGACAGCATTCACGCAGCATCGGTGGCAGGCTGACCACAGGTCGCAACTTTATGAATGAATGAGGGAATCCGCCGCTTTGGGGGATACCCTTTGAATTTCGGCTGTGGCATGGTCGTAAAATGCCCCCGCAAAAGAGGGGCAGTGAACGGTTGAGGCTTGCGGACATGACCCACGCGGCGGCACGGCAGAATCTGGGCGGTTTGATCTATTTCGCCCTCGCCTTCACCCTTGGCGCCTATTTCACCTTTGCTGCGGTGCAGGGCGACTATGGCGTGTTCCGCCGGGTCGAGATTTCCGCCGAAGCCGAGGCGCTGCGGGCCGAGCGGGACAAGCTGACCGCCGAGCTGGCGCAGGTGAAGAACCTGTCGCATCGCCTGTCGGACAGCTTTCTCGACCTTGATCTGCTGGACCAGCAGGCGCGCGAAGTGCTGGGCTATATGCGCGCCGACGAGATCACCATCCGCTGATCGGGCGGCACGACGGGTCACTACCCCTTCCGAAAACGCATAGGTGGCATGTTGCCGGGCATCCCTGCCCGGCCGATTTTTTGGTTTGACCCAATAAACACCGATGC
>JBATAV010000720.1:0-3010 GCA_049662025.1 Paracoccaceae bacterium
GCTTGCGGGTGGCGGCGTCTCCGGTGCGCCCCGCCGCGCGGGTGTAGAAATCGGCGGCCTGCTGCTCCATCGCGCGGGCCTCGCCGCGAATGGTGTCCAAGGACAGATTGGCGGACAGCCAGACCGGGCGGCGCGCGTAGAACCCCGCCACATGTTCGCGCCGGATCAGCGGGATCACCTCGCCGAACCTTGTGCGGTGCAACTCGATCAGCTGGCGGCGGTGGCCGTCTTCTTCCACCGCCATGCCGTCGAACACCGCCGCCGAGGCCGCGAAATCCTTGCGCAGCCGTTCAGCGAAACTGCGGTAGATCTGCGCGTCGTCCTCTTCCGAGGAAATCGCCAGCGCCAGCACCTCTTGTTCGGTCAGATCGGCAAAGCGGCGGCGGGAAGACAGCGAGGACAGCATCGGTCGGCCTTTCTTGGAACGATTCCAATCTAGCGCCTTGCGCGCCCGCCGCAACCCCGCCCGCCGCAGCTCTCAGGCAAAGATCTGCCGAAGCCGTTCGGTGTCGATGGCGCGGCAGATCTTGCCTTGGGGTTTCACCACTGGCACGTCCACCCCGGCCACCAGCGCATTCACCACCGCTTCTTCGACCGCCTCGACCGCGCCCAGATACAGCGGGTCCAGCCCGTCCATGTTCAGCTCTTCGCGCACCAGCCGCGCCCCGGCCTTTTGCGGCATGGGTCCGATATCGGCTGTGGAAAATGCCAGGAAAATATCGCCAGAGCTGTTGCCCCCCGGCGTGCCGCCCCGCGCCAGCCCCAGAGCCGCCCGCCGTGCCACATGCCGCAGCGCCAGCGCCGACAGCGGCGCATCGGTGGCGATCACTACGATGATCGACCCCATCTCGGCCGACCGGAACGCGCCTTCCGGCATCCTCTGGCCGATCGGCTGGCCCAGAATGGTCAGCCAGCGCCGCAGGCCATGGTTGGCCTGCACCAGCACGCCAACCGTAAGGACCTCGCCCCCCACCGTCACCCGGCGCGAGGACGTGCCGGTGCCCGCCTTGAATTCATAGGCAATCATCCCGTTGCCGCCGCCGGTTGAGCCTTCGGCAACCGGGCCGGAGGCCGCCGATTGCAGCGCCGCAATCGCGTGCTCCGGTGTCACGAACATCGCGTTGATGTCGTTCAGGATGCCGTCATAGGTTTCGGCCACCACCGGCATTGCCCAGGCGTGGCCGGCAAAATGCTCGGCATAGGTGTCGATCATCCAGCGCACCGCGCCATGATGCACTGCCCCGATGCCATGGGTGTTGGTGATGCAGACCGGCCCCAGAAAATAGCCCGCATCGTTGATCCAATGGGTGCCCGTCATCTCGCCATTGCCGTTCAGCGTGGCCTGCCCGGCCATCACCGGCCGCGCCTCACGTCCCGGACGCGGGATAACGGCGGTGACCCCGGTGCGCATCTTCTGCGCCGGGTCGGTCAGCGTGGTGAAGCCCACCGCCACGCCTGCCACATCGGTGATCGCATTCAGCGGGCCGGGCGTGCCGGGGAAGGGCAAGCCCAGGTCTCGGGCGCGGGGTTTTGGCGCGGGGACTGTCATCGTTCGGCTCCTTTTGCACTGGCCTAGCACGGCCAGAGCCGGTCACAAAGACGCCCGCTTCGGCGCCTTTCGAATCGCATTGACAAACTAAACCGTTCAGTTCATATCTGCTTAAAGTGAACTGAACGGTTTAGGAGAGCCACCATGACCGCCGCTTCGAAATCCCTCGTTGCCGCCACCTTTGCCGCGCTGATGCTGGCGCTGCCCGCTTCGGCCCAGACCATGTCGACCCTGCTGCCGACGCTGACCTGGCCCGGTGGCGATGTGACCCCCTCGACCAAAGGCTGCGCCGCCACGACCCAGACGGTCTGCACTCTCAAGCAATGACGGCCGCCCCGCCGCTTGCTCCGCAAGGCCCGGCTGCTCTATGGTTCCCCGCAGGGGGGGCCATGGCAGCAATCGGCGAAATCCGCAAAGGGCGCAAATATGATCAGGTGCTTGACGGCGCCCGCCGCATATTTCTGCGCGACGGGTTCGACGGGGCTTCGGTCGACGACATTGCGCGCGAGGCCGAGGTGTCGAAAGCCACTTTATACAGCTATTTTCCCGACAAACGGCTGCTTTTCACCGAAATCTGCAATTCCGAATGCCGCCGCCAGACCGACGAGGCCGAGGCGGCCATGGACTACAGTGTCCCGGTCGAAGAGTTGCTGACCTTTGCCGCCGAACGCATCGCCGGTTTCCTGATGTCGGACTTCGGGCGCAACATGTTCCGCCTTGTGGTGGCCGAGGGCGCCCGCTTCCCCGATCTGGCCCGCCAGTTCTACCGCAACGGGCCGGGCCTGATCCACGACCGGCTGGTGCATCACATGCGCCATCTGGTCGACAAGGGCGCGCTGAAGATCGACGATTTCGACCTGGCCGCCGACCAGTTCGCGCAACTGTGCAAGGCCCATATCCACGAAAAGCTGATTTTCAGCCTGGCCGATGAGATCAAGCCCGCCGACGTCACCAAATCCGTGCAAGGCGCGGTCGAGATGTTCATGGCGCGCTACGGGGCGTGAGGGGCATTCCGCAAGCGGACTCTGGCATTCGGGCCTTGGGAATCACAGGCGAATACATCCGGTCGACTGGATAGCCATTTCCGCCAGGTTCCTTCTGATGTGGTGGATATCCTGAAACCGGCGCTGTGCAATCTGGGGTTCAGGGCGTCAAGCTTCAGACCGGTTGGCCCGGCCGCAACGACGGCGGCTTTCACCAATTCCAAGATCGACGTCCCGGCCGGCTTTGCGGCAGCGACAACCACCGATTTTGGTGCAATGCCCTTGATGTCCAGAAATCTGGTACAAGCGGCCCGGAACGCTTGTGGCGTCTTCGCTTCACCCACTCCAATGACCTGCTTGCCCAGCTCCCGCAACTGTTCGGCCAGATAGCTGAAATCGCGGTCCGACGAGGCGATCATCAGCGTCGCCTGCCCGTCACGCAAGGCCAGCACCAGCGCCTCGACGCACAAAAGCATGT
>JBATAV010000721.1:0-1961 GCA_049662025.1 Paracoccaceae bacterium
ATTGCAGACAACGATCACGCAAGGTTTCTCAACCACCGCCGATCCGGCCTGTCAAAGGATCACGAAAGCCCCGCTTTGCAACAGGCGCCGAAGCGAAGCGTGATTGCAAACCGCCTCAGTGTCGGGCGCGCTGGCCCGGCATCGGCTTGCGCAGCGCGGCTTCGGCGCGCACCGGAACCGCAATGTCATGCTGGCGCAGGCCGCCCTTGGGGCCGTCGTCATTCTCGGCCAACATCATCACCCGCAAGCCGAACTGCACCCCGGAAAAGATGATGCCGTTGAACACCAACAGCATCAGCGCCGCAATGGCGCCGCTGGACGATCCCAGGATCAGATGCCCGATCCCCATCACATCCTGCCAGATCAACACCGCTTCAAACGCCGCAGACAACAAGAATCCGATCAGGATCGACCGGATGTAAAGTCGGACAAGCTCTGGCATTGCAATCTCCCTTTGCTCCGAGATAGTCACCAGGGGTCAGGCTGACCAGCCCCCTGCGACATCAGATCACGATTCGGCTGAATCCTTCGCGCAAGGCATTCGACCAGGCGTCCGACATGTCGCGGAACTGCGGGTCGCCCGCCTCGATCCGGCGGCGCATGGTGACGCGACAGGCATCGGTCTCGATCACGCACAGATCCAGCGGCATGCCCACCGACAGGTTCGACCGCAGCGTCGAATCCATCGACAGAAGCACCGCCTTTTGCGCATCGGCCAGACTGGTCGATGGCTTCACCACCCGGTCCAGGATGGGCTTGCCATATTTGTGCTCGCCGATCTGCAGAAACGGCGTGTCCTCGGTGGCTTCGATGAAATTGCCCTCGGGGTAGATCAGGAACAGCCGCATTGCCCCACCTTTGCGCTGACCCGCCACGATCATCGAGCAACTGGCCCCCTGCGCCGCACTCAGCTTGTGGTCGATTTCCTCGCGCACGCCGGCCAGTTGCCGCCCGACGATTTCGGCCACCTTCAGCATCGTCGGCGCCAGCATGATCGAGGTCTCGGGCGTCGCCTCGGGATCCTCGATCGCCTCGCGCAGCTGCGCAAGGGCGGTCTGGCTGACCGACAGACTGCCCGCCGTCATGATCACGATGACCCGCTCGCCCGGCTCTTCGAAGGAAAACATCTTGCGGTAGGTCGAGATATTGTCCAGCCCCGCATTGGTCCGGGTGTCCGACAGGCAGACGATGCCGTCGTTCAGCAAAAGGCCCACGCAATAGGTCATTCCCGCCCCTTCGGCTCAGCAGTGCATCCGCGGTCTTTGCTAACGGCGCGGCTTCGGCTTGAAAAGGCTCATTACGGACCCGGCGCAGGGTTTTCGCCCGATTTCCCGGCAAGGTCGCGCAGTCCGTCACCCAGCGCGCGCTGACCTCGGCCCCTAGCGCCTCCGGCGGGAGTATTTCCAAAGGCGCAAGACATCGTGCCGCCTGCCCCGATTGATTTGCGCCTTTGGAAATACTCAAGGGAGCTTGCGGGGCCGCGCCCCTCGTCAGCCACCATCAGCACCCCCACCCGACCTCGGCGAAACACCGGGACTTGCGCCGGCAGGCGCGCAAGTGCTTCACCGCCCCCGCTTCACCGCCGCATCATTGCTCGCCCGCCATCACCGAAACCATCACATCCATCGCTTCGGGCGAGGCGCCGGTCAGGCCGCGCGCGATGCCGCGGATCGGGGCCGCCGCGCGGGCATCCAACCCCGAGCCAAGGCGAATGTAGCGGTCGTCGGGGCAGCAGTTGTTCGCCGCATCGAACCCCACCCAGCCCAGTCCCGGCACATGCAACTCGGCCCAGGCATGGGCGGCTTCATGCGGCACGCCGTCAGCCGTGGCAAACAGATAGCCCGAGACATAGCGCCCCGGAATCCCGACCACCCGGCCACAGGCGATCAGCGCGTGGGCGTGGTCCTGACAGACACCTTCGCCCAGGGCCAGCGCCTCGGCTGCCGTGGTATGGGCGTGGG
>JBATAV010000722.1:0-3757 GCA_049662025.1 Paracoccaceae bacterium
TTCGAATAACAACCCGCCCAGATGCATCCGCGCCATGCACCTGAAATACATTCTTCGCCAGCCTATCGGCGAATGCTGCGCATTTGCCTGTCGGCCAACGGATCGAACCCAATAGTGCAACTTCATCCATGGACGCTCTCCAATGAAGGTTCACGCAAACCCGCTTTGGCACATCAAGGCCATCGGGGGGTGTCTACATCATCAGAGCCCAGCCGAGGCGAGCGTCAACAATCTCGTCGCAAGGCGGATGGTCAAGAAGCAGCAGATGCGCTGGTCGGAACAAGGGGCAAACCTCCTCCTTCAGGTGCGCGTCGTCGTTGCCAACGGCGATCTTGAGGACCGTCTCGCCTACCAGCCACCCGTACAGCCATCAGGCCATCATCTCGCCTTTCGTACCAGTGCCGCTCTTCCAAACCGCCGCATGATCCCAGAGAATTGAACGGTATCGGTAAGGGGATCATGCAGGCGCCCCGTGCGACAGGGCGAGCATCGCGCCGCGCAATTCGGCAAGACCCTTCAGCCGGCCTATCGCCGGGTAGCCCGGGGCGGTCTTTCGCCTATGGTCATCCAGGATGCTCTGACCGTGATCGGGGCGCATCGGAATCTGCCAGTCGGCCCGTCCCTCGGTGCGACGGCGCGCCTGTTCGGTCAGCGCTGCCTTCAGAACCGCGACCATGTCGGTCGACCCGCCGAAGTGCTCGCCTTCGTGGAATGAGCCCGGCACGGTGCCGTCTTCCAGCCGGACGTTGCGGAAGTGGAAGAAGTGGATATGCGGGCCAAGGCGTTCCAGCATCCCCGGCAGATCGTTGTCGGGTCGCGCGCCAAGGCTTCCGGTGCAAAAGGTGACGCCATTGGCAGGCGACGGAACGGCGTTCACCAGCCAGTCGTAGTCCGCTTCGGTCGACATGATGCGGGGCAGGCCCAGCAGCGGCCATGGCGGATCATCGGGATGGCAGCAGAGCCGCATATCCAGCTGTTCGGCGGCGGGCACCACTGCGGTCAGGAACGTGCGCATATTGCGGCGCAACCTTTCAGCGTCGATGTCGGCATAGCTGGCAAGGCGTGCCCGCAGGGTCGCTGGCGTCCACCGCTCGACGGCGCCCGGCAGGCCCGCCAGAATGTTGCGGACAAGACGGTCCCGGTCGTCACCGGTGAAGGCATCGGCGCGTTCGCGGGCCCTGCCGACCACCGCGTTCGGGTAGTCGGCAACCGCCCCCTCCCGCTTTAACACGAAAAGATCGAAGGCGGCGAAGTCGATCAGGTCGAAACGCAGGGCGGTGGCCCCCGACGGCATGGGGGCGGCAAGATCGGTGCGTGTCCAGTCGAGCACCGGCATGAAGTTGTAGCAGATCACCGACAGCCCCTCGGCCGCAAGGTTTTCAAGCGAGGCGATCCAGTTGGCGAAATGCACGGCGGCTTCGGGCGCGGCGGTTCGGATCGCCTCGCTGACCGGCAGGCTCTCGACGACGTCCCAGGTCAGCCCGGCGCCTTCGATCATTTCGCGGCGGGCACGGATTTCCTGGCGCGGCCAGATCTGGCCGGGCGCAATGTGGTATAGTGCGGTCACGATGCCCTCGGCGCCCGCCTGCCGGATCTCTGAAAGGGTCACGTTGTCGTCGGGGCCGAACCAGCGCCAAGTCTGCCTCATGTCCCTTCAGCCTTTCTTCCGGTTCCGCCAGGTCTCAAAGCGCACCAGCGTTTCGGGGTCGGTTGGCGAATAGAGACCGCGGATCGGAACGCCGCGGCGGACCTCTTCCAATACGAAGGCCTCGAACAGTTCCGTGCCGACGCATTCTTCGGCAACCGCGTCGGCCAAGTGGCGTGGAATGACCATGACACCGTCGCCGTCGCCCAGAACGATGTCGCCGGGATAGACCGCGACGCTACCGCAGGCGATCGGCAGACCGATGTCCACGGCATGGTGTTTCGTCAGGTTGGTCGGAGCCGAGGGCTTGGCCGCAAAGACCGGCATATCAAGCGCTGCTGCCCCTGCGGCATCGCGAATGCCGCCATCGGTCACCACACCGGCCGCGCCACGTACCTGCAGGCGCGTCAGAAGGATCGAACCCGCCGAAGCGGCCGAGGCATCCTGGCGGCAATCCATCACCAGCACCGCGCCTGCGGGGCATTCCTCGACGGCCAGGCGCTGCGGGTGGTCGGGCTCGCGAAAGGCCTCGATCGGATCGGTGTCCGGCCGCGCCGGGATGTAGCGCAGCGTGTAGGCCGGACCTATCAGAGGGCGCTTGCCATATCCCAGCGGCGCTACGCCTTGAACAAAGGCGTTGTGATATCCACGCTTGTAAAGCAGCGTCGCGATCGTGGCCGTGGTTGCCTGCGACAATCGCGTGAGGGTCTCGGGATGTAACACGATGGTATCAGCGAGGGGTGGATTGGGCATTTCGTTTTCCTCTGAAGACCAACTTACGGATCAATCCGTGCCGGATCGACGGGAACGAGCGCACCCCTGCCCTGCACGACCTGACCGGCCAGGCGGCACGCGCGCGCGATACTTTCCGGCAGGGGCGTGTTGCCACCGATCCCGGCCAGGATCGCGGCATTGAAACTGTCACCCGCTGCCGTCGTATCGACAACCGACGGCAAAGCTGGCACCGGGACAAAGCCGCGCGCCGCGCCCTGTCGGTAATGCACCGGCTCGGCGCCGTTCTTGACGACGACCGTCGTCACACCGGCCGAACGGTAGCGGTCCGCCGTGGCAACAGGATCGGCGTCGCCGAACCAGCTTGCCTCGTCCTCGAACGACGGTAGGGCTATGTCGCTGACGGCAGCGCCCTGCATGACGGCATCGGTCATCTCGGTCTGGTCGGACCAGAGGCGGGGGCGCAGATTGGGATCAAAGGCAATCACCTTGCCCATGGCGCGGGCGGTGCCAAGGGCGGTCAGCAGCGTCTTGCGCGACGCGGGGTCCAGAATGGCCAGTGTGATCCCCGAGAAATAGACAAGCTCGGCGTCACCGATCGCCTTTGCCAGTGCGTCCGGGTCAGCAGCCAGTTGCCGGGCGGCGGATTGTCCACGCCAATAGGAAAAACTGCGCTCGCCGTTAGCGAGCGAGATCAGATAGAGGCCAACCGTACGGTCCGGCACGACCCGCACATGGCTGTGATCTATGCCACTTGCCGAAAAGACATCGCGCATCTGCTGCGATATCGCGTCGGTCCCGATTGCCGTGAAGTAGGACACGGAAGTCTCCGGCCACAGCCGTGCAATATACCAGGCGGTGTTGAACGTGTCGCCCGCGAATCCCAGCCGGTATTCGCCCGGCGCTTCGGCCGGAGCAAGCTCTGCCATGCATTCGCCAATCGCGAGAATACGAAAGGTCGGGGAAGGTTCAGAGGAATGCATGGCACAGTGTCCTGATTGAGAAAGGGCGTGACTCAGGTACCTGATCGAAGACGCGATCCGGGCATCGGCCGGGCCATTCCGCGGCTGTGGCCGAGGCGGGTTCAGTAGTTCCAGAGCGTTCCATCTTCCAACCTGACGACCGGGTGACTTCCGGGATTGTAGCTGTAGCGTGCGGCTTCATGTTCGTCGAAGTCGATGCCGAGTCCGGGGGCATCGCTGACATGAACCATGCCGTTCTCCATCCGGTGGTCCGACGGGAAAAGCGCGTCGCATTCCGCCGTGCCTAGCACCAGGTATTCCTGAATGCCGAAGTTCGGGGCCCAAGCGTTCAGATGCGCCTGCGCCGCCATGCACAGCGGCGAATGGCTTGGCGCGCCGTGAAATCCGGTGCGCACAT
>JBATAV010000723.1:0-10014 GCA_049662025.1 Paracoccaceae bacterium
CTTGGGGTGCGGGCCCCGCTCGGGAAAAGGCGGCCCCGGTGCTCCTCTGGCACCAGACGGGGCCGCTTTTCGTTTGGAGCTCAGGCGCTGCGGGCGAGGCGGGCTTCCAGCACGTCGAAGGGCACGCCCGGGTCGTCCTTGGCGCAGCGGATGACGAGGCTGGTCTTCACATTGGCCACGTTCTCGGCCTTCAGAAGCTCGCCGGTCAGGAAGGTCTGGAAGGTCGACAGATCGGGCGAGACGCATTTCAGGATGAAGTCGATCTCGCCGTTCAGCATGTGGCATTCGCGGACCAGCGGCCAGGCCCGGCAGCGCGATTCGAAGGTGGAGAGGTCAGCCTCGGCCTGGCTTTGCAGACGGACCATGGCAAAGACCTGCACCTCGAAGCCCAGTTCACGGGCGTCGAGGTCGGCGTGGTAGCCCTTGATGAAGCCGGCCTCTTCCAGCGTGCGCACCCGGCGCAGGCAGGGCGGTGCCGAGATGCCGACGCGGCTGGCCAGTTCGACATTGGTCATGCGCCCGTCGGCCTGCAATTGCGCAAGGATGTGCCGGTCGATCGGGTCCAGCTTGTGTCCGGCCATTGAAGTCTCCCTGTCTTGCCTGCCTTCTAGGCGGTTGACAGGACCCGCGCAATAATATTTCGCGCAGCCCCCCACGGCGATGCGCCGCGTTTCGTCGCAGAGGCGGATTGCGCAAGCATTCGGGGCTTCCGGCCCTGCGCGGCTTTGCCTATATCAGGCCCGTGCAAAGGGGAACCATCATGGGCGAGACGAAAGAGACGCGGGTTCTGATCATCGGATCGGGCCCGGCGGGCTATACGGCGGCGGTCTATGCGTCGCGCGCGATGCTGAACCCGGTGCTGGTGCAGGGGCTGCAGCCCGGCGGCCAGTTGACCATCACCACCGATGTCGAGAACTGGCCCGGCGACAAGATGGTGATGGGCCCCGACCTGATGATGCGGATGGAGGACCATGCGCGCGAGGTGGGGGCCGAGGTGATCAGCGATTACATTTCCGCGCTGGACCTGTCGGCCCGGCCCTTCAAGGCCGAGGCGGATTCCGGCACCACCTATGTCGCCGATGCGGTCATTCTGGCCACCGGCGCGCAGGCCAGATGGCTGGGCCTGCCATCCGAGGAAAAGTTCAAGGGCTTTGGCGTCTCGGCCTGTGCCACCTGCGACGGGTTCTTTTACCGTGGCAAGGAGGTGGTGGTGGCCGGCGGCGGCAACACGGCGGTGGAAGAGGCGCTGTTCCTGACCAACTTTGCCACGAAGGTGACGGTGGTGCATCGCCGCGACAGTTTCCGCGCCGAGAAGATCATGCAGGACCGGCTGTTCAAGAACCCCAAGATCACGGTGATCTGGGACAGCGAAGTGACCGAAGTGCTGGGCACCGAGGCGCCCCCCGGCGTGACGGCAGTAAAGGTGCGCAACGTCAAGACCGGGGCCGAGGTGGAGGTACCCTGCGACGGCTTTTTCGTGGCGATCGGTCATGCGCCCGCCAGCGAGTTGGTGAAGGATCAGCTGGAGTTGCACAACGGCGGCTATGTGAAGGTCGAGGCGGGATCGACGCGCACCAGCATTCCGGGCGTTTTCGCGGCGGGAGACCTGACCGATCATGTCTATCGCCAGGCGGTAACCAGTGCCGGCATGGGCTGCATGGCGGCGCTGGATGCCGAGAAATTCCTGGCGGGGCACTAAGGGGCGGTGGGGTGGCACCCACCCGACCGTTCAGCGGCAGCCTTTGGCGGGCTTTGCTGGCCGGGGCTGATCCGTTGGCGCCGGTGCGGTCAGCCGAGGGGCGGTTTCACCATTCGGGACAGCTGGCGATCTATGGCTCGCTAACCCCCGAGGGCTGTGCGGTGGCGATCAAGCGCTATCTGCGTGCGGATGATCCGCTGCGGCTGGTGGTGCCATTGCAGATCGAGGCGGCGCGTCTGGCCGACTTGCGCGGAAGACCGGAGCTGTCAGTGGTCTGGCAGGATATCCGTGCGGGCGGGGCGGTGGCGCCGACCTGGGCGTTTTCGGATGCCTTGCGGGCGGCGGGGGCCGAGGGGATGTTCTATTCCTCGCGCTCGCGCCCCGACCTGACGCATCTGGCGCTGTTTGGTCCGGCGGTGATCCGGGGCGTGGGCAAGGCCCTGCCCTTCCCGCAATAGGAAACCCTTCCGACCCGATGCCGCAGCGCAGAAAACGCACCTGCCTTGCGCCAAATGGGCAGCATTTGCGCCTTTTCTTGCCGGTGTGGCGGGGCCGCCGCTTGAACTTGGCGGCATTGCCGCGCTAGGACCCCGCGCGAGAGACGGGGGCGACCCCCGCCGCAGAAATTGCGTTTCGAAGGGCCAACCAATGTCGTTTCCGAACCTTGCTCCGATCCCGGAGCTGTATGTGTCTTATGACTCTGCCCAGAAGCTGAAGCATGAAGCGGCGGCGTTGCCGTCGTGGGACCTGACCCCGCGGCAGATCTGCGATCTGGAGTTGTTGATGAACGGCGGCTTCAATCCGCTGAAGGGTTTCATGACCGAAGCCGATTATGACGGCGTGGTCGAGAACATGCGCACCGCGGCCGGCGCGCTGTTCCCGATTCCGATCACGCTGGACGTGACCGAGAAATTCGCCGAGGGCGTCGAGCCGGGCAAGGATATTGCCCTGCGCGACCAGGAAGGTGTGATCCTGGCGATCCTGTCGGTGACCGACAAGTGGAGCCCCGACAAGGCCAACGAGGCCGTCAAGGTGTTTGGCGCCGACGACGTGGCGCATCCGGCGGTGAATTATCTGCACAATCAGGCCGGAAAGGTCTATCTGGGCGGCCCGGTCATCGGTATCCAGCCGCCGGTGCATTACGATTTCAAGGGCCGCCGCGACACTCCGAACGAATTGCGCGCGTTTTTTCGCAAGATGGGTTGGCGCAAGATCGTGGCCTTCCAGACCCGCAACCCGCTGCACCGGGCGCATCAGGAACTGACCTTCCGGGCCGCCAAGGAAGCCGAGGCGAACCTGTTGATCCACCCGACCGTGGGCATGACCAAGCCGGGCGACGTCGATCATTTCACCCGCGTGCGCTGCTATGAGGCGGTGCTGGACAAATACCCCCAATCCACCACGCATCTGTCGCTGTTGGGGTTGGCGATGCGTATGGGTGGCCCGCGCGAGGCGCTGTGGCATGCGATCATCCGCAAGAACCACGGGTTGACCCATTTCATCGTCGGCCGCGACCATGCCGGCCCCGGCAAGAACAGCCAGGGAAAGGATTTCTACGGCCCCTATGACGCGCAAGTGCTGGTCAAGCAGCATCAGGACGAAGTCGGCATCACCATGGTCGATTTCAAGCACATGGTCTATGTGCAGGAAAAGGCACAGTATTTTCCGGCCAACGAGATTCCGGAGGGCACCACGGTGCTGGACATCTCGGGCACCGAACTGCGCCGCCGCTTGCGCGAGGGGCTGGATATCCCCGAATGGTTCAGCTTCCCCGAAGTGGTGACGGAACTGCGCCGCACCAGCCCGCCACGCAGCAAGCAGGGCTTCACCGTTTTCTTCACCGGGCTGTCGGGGTCTGGCAAATCGACCATCGCCAACGCGCTGATGGTCAAGCTGATGGAGATGGGCGGGCGCCCGGTGACGCTGCTGGATGGCGACGTGGTGCGCAAGCATCTGTCGAGCGAATTGGGGTTTTCCAAGGAACACCGCGACATCAACATCAAGCGCATCGGTTATGTCGCCAGCGAGATCACCAAGAACGGCGGCATCGCGCTGTGCGCCCCGATCGCGCCCTATACCGCCACCCGCCGCGCCGTGCGCGAGATGGTCGAAGCCTTCGGCGCCTTCATTGAAGTGCATGTGGCGACGTCGGTCGAGGAATGCGAACGCCGCGACCGCAAGGGCCTATACAAGCTGGCGCGGGAAGGCAAGATCAAGGAATTCACCGGTATTTCAGACCCTTACGAAGTGCCTACGAAGGCGGAGCTGGTGGTCGACACCCAGGACGTGGACGTCGACAACTGCGCCCATCAGGTGATCCTGAAGCTGGAATCGATGGGGCTGATCAAGGCCTGATCCGGCCTGGACAACGCAAGAGGGCGCCACATCGACGCGGCGCCCTTTTTCATTTGCTGCGGCAAAGGCCTATTGCGGCCGCATCATCCGCAACAGCGTGCCATCTTTCAGGATGTAGTGGTGGAAAAGCGCCATCACCGCATGCAGACCGGCCAGCACCATCAGCGCGTTGGCGCCAAGGGCATGCAGATCGCCCAGCGACGTGATTCCCAGAAACCAGGTCATGGCGCCGCCCAGCGGCACGGCAACAAGCAGCAGGTAAAGCAGCCCGTGCATGGCCTTGGCCAGAGCGCCTTGCAGCCCGGCTTCAGGCGCGGGGGCGCCACGGGTCAGCCGCAGCACGATGCGCAGCACGACCAGCGCCAGCACCGCAACACCGATCCAGACGTGCAGACCGGCGATGGAGACGGTGACTTCGGCTCCGTCGGTTTTCTGGTGCAGCGCCTTGCCCATGTCATCCGACAGGACATAGTTCAACGCCACACCCACCGCGATCAGCCAGTGTAGCCCGATCTGCGCAACGCCATATCCATTGGTTATCTTCATGCTTTGCCTCCTTTGACGATTGATCCCCGATCGAATCCCAGACCAGGGCTAAACGTCTGGGGACGGCATTTCCGTCGCCGCTGCGCTGCAGAATGTCGAAAGCAGCCTGTGCCTATCAATGCACGTTCACCGGGGCGAAATCATGGGCGCGGGCAAGGTGGAAGGCCAGTGCGCGGTCGGCCACCAGGGCAAGGCGCTGGCCGTCGGGCGCATGGACGGAATAGACCACATCGGTGCCCTCGATCTGGGCGCGGACCTCGTCAGGCAGATCGGCCACGGCGACGGGGCGGACGTAGACGATGCGGTCGCCGCCCTTGGGCAGCGCGTCAAAAGGCGTATTCATTTCGAATCTCCTCCGTTTTTCCCGCCCACGCCGATGTGGATGGTCTGAACCACGGTTTCCGGCACCTGACGACGCAGGTCGATGTTCAGCAACCCATGCTCGATGCCGGCGCCCGAGACATCGACCCCGTCGGCCAGCACGAAGCTGCGCTGAAAGGCGCGGGCGGCGATGCCGCGATGCAGAAACACCCGCTCTGCGCAGTCGTCGGCATGACGGCCACGGATCACCAGTTGGCGATCCTCGATGGTGATGGACAGGTCTTCCTCGCGGAAACCGGCCACGGCCAAGGTGATGCGGTAGGCGTTGTCGCTGACCGCTTCGATGTTGTAGGGCGGGTATCCTTCGGCACCGGATTTAGCGGTGCGTTCGACCAGCCGTTCCAGCTGTTCGAAGCCCAGAAGAAAGGGGTGGGCCCCAAAGCCAAGTTTCGTCATCGGTCTGCCCTTTGCAAAAAGCGACATGCCATGGATGCGACCCCGTACAGGCACCGCGTCCTTGAAGGAAATATGGGGCGCGGCGGGGCAGGCCGCAAGGGTGCGCCCGGCAATGAATTCCGCGCAGGTCAGCAGAAATCTGCAAAGAATCGGCAAAATCGCTATATCGTTGGTCAAAAGAACAACAGGACCCTGAGTCGCTGCCATGAATGCCCCTTCCGAAATGAGCTTTGATGAGATGCTGCGGGTGAAGCTGGAAGTGCTTCGCCGCGAACACCGCGATCTGGACGAGGCCGTTCACGCGCTGGAGATCAACGGGCGGCCCGATCAGCTGACAATGCGGCGGCTGAAAAAGCAGAAGCTGGCGCTGAAAGACACGATCACCCGGATCGAAGACCAGCTGATCCCCGACATCATCGCCTGAGGTCGGGGCGCCCTAGCCCGGAAAAAGCCCGTTCTCGCGGGCCAGTCTGACCATCTCGGCATAGATGCGGTCATAGGCATCCGGCGGCATCAGCGCGTCGAACCTTGCCAGACCGCCGCCATCCATTGCCCCCATTTCATTCCAGCGTTGATCGGAGTCGCGCGGGAAGGGTTCGGGAAAGACCGCCATGCCCTGACGCAAGCCCAAGGCCAGGTCATGCAGGCCGCGCCGGTCCAGCACATTGGCCAGCTGCGGCGTCATGGTCGCCGCCGGTGAATCGAACCAGCTGCCCAGCGATTGCCCCTCCAGCGAGACGGCAAGGTCTTCCATCAGCAAAAGCGCCGCCTGCACCGAGCCGATACCGGAATAGGCGCGGTCGGCCTCCTGCAGGGTATACCACTCGGCCAGGCAATCCTCGCGCAGCTGGCTGAGCAGCCAGTCCAGCCGCGCGCGGTCATCAAGGCCCTTCAGCCGCCCGTCATAGGTGCGCTGAACCTCGGGATTTGCGGCGATCAGGCGCAGGGCGGCGGTGGCCGCGCGATGCTGGCCGGTCGGATAACCGCGCGCGGCGGCATCCAGACCCGCGCGCAGGGTCTGATCCACGGTGCGGCCCGCAAGGTCGGTGACCATCATGATCCGCTCTGCCGGGTCGAGTGGCCAGTCGGGGAACAGTGCCACCGCCAAGCGCAAGACGCGGGCCTCTTCGGTCAGGCCGTTCCGCTCCAGCAGGGGCAGAAGATCGGGCGTCAGGATGGATTGGGCATCCTGCGTCAGACTGTAGATCGGATCGCGGGAGTCGGCCTCGACCTGCGCCAGCATGATCAGCCAGGGCAGATCATGCGCCGCCTTGGGAAGGCTGGCGGCGCGGTCGGCCAGTACGCCGGGCCATTCGATGGCGACGGGCAGCATCGTGGCATAGGCATAGGCGACTGCGTCTGCGTCATCGCCAAGCGGGAAGGCCGCGAAATCGGCGCGGGTGTAGACGGCGGCCACATCCTCCAGCGCCTCGAGCTGCAGCAGGTAGTCCAGCGTCACCGGCCCGGCACGGGCACCGCGGGCGCAAAGGTCGGCAGGCTCTGCCTGCGCCGCCGCACCCCAGATCATGAGGGCGAGTGGGAGAATCCGCCACGACATCACGCACCTCGTTCGCCTGACCTGGGCCAGCTTACCCGGTCTTCCGCGGCTCTCAACCCCCGATCCGCCGCCCATGCGTCTTGCCCCGCAGGCCGTGGCGGTATATGCGCGCGGCCAAAGGCTTGGAGGCAGGCATGACCCCACCCCCCACCATCCCACTGGTCGGCATCATCATGGGATCCCAGTCGGACTGGGCGACGATGAAGGAAGCGGCGCTGATTCTGGATCAGCTGGGCGTGGCCCATGAGGCGAAGATCGTCTCGGCCCATCGCACGCCGGACCGGCTGTGGGACTATGGCAAGATGGCTGCGGGGCGCGGGTTGCAGGTGATCATCGCGGGCGCAGGCGGGGCGGCGCATCTGCCGGGGATGATGGCGTCGAAGACGCGGCTGCCGGTGATCGGGGTGCCGGTGCAGACCAGGGCGCTGTCGGGGGTGGATTCGCTTTACTCCATCGTGCAGATGCCACGCGGCTATCCGGTGGCCACCATGGCGATCGGGGCGGCGGGGGCGGCCAATGCCGGGCTGATGGCGGCGGGGATTCTGGCGCTGGCCGATGCGGCCCTTGCGGCGCGGCTGGAGGCCTGGCGCGCGGCGCTGTCGGCAAGCATCCCCGAGGAGCCGAAGGATGACTGAGGCCCCCCCGACGCCTTTGGCCCCCGGATCGGTGGTTGGCATTCTGGGCGGTGGCCAGTTGGGGCGGATGCTGTCGGTTGCGGCCAGCCGCCTGGGCTATCGCTGCCACATTTACGAGCCGGGGGCTGCACCGGCAGGCGACGTGGCCTTTGCGGTGACCACAGCACCCTATGAGGACGAGGCTGCGCTTCGCGCCTTTGCGGCTGCGGTCGATGTCATCACCTACGAATTCGAGAACGTGCCGACCTCGGCGCTGGATCTGCTGGAGTCGCTGCGCCCGATCCGGCCCAACCGGCGCGCGCTGGCGATCAGCCAGGACCGGGTGATCGAGAAGGAGTTCCTGAACCGGCTGGGGTTGCAGACCGCACCCTGGGCGGTCGTGAATTCCGAGGCGGATCTGCGCGCTGCGGCCGAGGATCTGGGCTGCCCGTCGATCCTGAAGACCACGCGGCTGGGCTATGACGGCAAGGGCCAGGTGCGGCTGGAGGCCGAGGCCGAGGTGCCAGCCGCCTGGGCGGCAATGCGGGGCGCGGCCTCGGTGCTGGAAGGATTTGTCGCCTTCGAACGCGAGATCTCGGTCATTGCGGCGCGGGGGCTGGACGGGTCTGTTGCCTGTTTCGACCCCGGCGAGAATGTGCATCAGGGCGGCATCCTGCGCACCACGACCGTGCCTGCACGGCTGTCGGCGGGGCAAAGGTCGGACGCGGTGCTGGTGGCGGCGCGCATCCTGAATGCGCTGGACTATGTGGGCGTGATGGGGGTGGAGCTGTTCGTGACGCGGGCCGGTCTTCTGGTGAACGAGATCGCGCCGCGGGTGCATAACTCGGGCCATTGGACCCAAAGCGGCTGCACGGTGGACCAGTTCGAGCAGCACATCCGCGCGGTGACGGGCCTGCCTTTGGGCGACGGCGGGCGCTATGCCGGTGTGGTGATGGAAAACCTGATCGGCGAGGATCTGGACCGGGTGCCCGCGCTGTTGCGCGATCGCGATGTGGCGGTACATCTTTACGGCAAGGGCGCCGCCCGGCCGGGCCGCAAGATGGGCCATGCGAACCGGGTGATCCGGGGGTAAGGCGGAGCCGCCTCGGGGCCCATCGAGGGCCCGCTCGGTGGCGTTGCCACGGGATGAGCCTTTGACGGGGTACCTGGGTTTGGCCCCGGCCAGAGTCCGGTGCGGCGGTCGATCTTGCGCCAATTGTGCGGCTTTCAGCGGTCAAACCGCCCATTCCGCAGGAATTGCAGGGTCTGGCGGATCACGGTGGGGTTCACGACCATCCAGGTATGGCTGACGGGCAGGGTGAGGTGATCGGCCATGCCGTCGAGTTTCGTACTGGCAACGGTGACCTTGCCATCGTCGGGCCCCGGCAGGAGTTGCGAAAACCACGGCGAGACGGATTTCGTCCCGGCGATGACCCCCAAGGGATAATCCGGCGGTGGCAGGCGGTTGGGCCAGCTGTCCGGCCCGGTGCCCAGCGCCATGCCCGCCGGGCCGTTCACCATGTTGAAGACGCGCCAGTTGCCCAACCGGTCGACCAGTTCCGAGCCATGGTTCGGCGGCGCCAGCATGACCACCCGCCCCAGCCCCTGCGGATGCGCCCGCGCCAGCCAGTCACGCAGGAGGATGCCGCCCATCGAATGCGTCACGAAATGGGTGGTGCCGGCATGCGGTGCCGTGAACGCGCGCGCAACGCCTTCGACAAGGCTTTCGGGCGCGGCCCGGGTCGACGGATAGGTGGCGTGTTCGACCTGGTAGCCCGCTGCCCGCAGCACCAGCCCGATGGCCGCGAGCGAGCGCGCGCTGCGGGCTAGGCCATGCACCAGGATCACCCTTGCTCCGGTGCCTTCGGGCACGCTGCCGGGCCTGGACGGCTGAGCGAAGAAGGGGACAAGCGGGTTGCGCAGCATGTCCGGATCATGCGCGCCCTCGCGCCGGATGCAAGGGCCGGACCACGCAACCTTGCGTCATTCCCGCGTCCTGTGGTTCGGGCGAATCGGTGCCGGACAGGGCCTGTGCCTGCTGATCGCCGGCGATCGGCCCGTTGCCCCTGCCGGGCGCGAAAGCCGTCGAGCAGCTTTTCGTCCAGCACTACCAGGTCGGGCAGCGCGTCACGCGCGCTTGCAGTGGCGCGGACCCCCTCGTCCAGCTTCAACTGCATGGCGGCGGTGTCTCGGTTCCGGAGGGTTTGGTCTCGACCACCCTCAGGAAGGTACCGACGGTGGCGCTGGTGATGACCGGGGCCATGATCCCGGCGACCGCCAGAAGGAAGGTGCCTGGCCGCCAACCAATGCAAGACCGGCCGGACGATTGCGGCACGGACCATGGCTGGCCTCGGCGCTGATCGCGCCCCGCGGCTCTGCAACCGGGGCTGCGGCAAGGCTGGACAAGTGGGGCTTTCCGGCGCAACCCTGCGGCCCATGGCCCGCTTCAAACCCCGCCTTGCCGC
>JBATAV010000724.1:0-2113 GCA_049662025.1 Paracoccaceae bacterium
GGCGGAGGTAGCGGCTCGGGTGGCGGTTGTGGCGGCCGGGCCGACATGGACGACGAGATTCCGTTCTGATCCTTTGCCTCTCATGGCAGCGCAGGGGCCCTCCGGGGCCCCATTTGCATTCTCCAAAGGCCCTTCGCGGCGCTGACATCCGGCACCACTGGACCTTGGCGCGCATAATCCCTATATAATCGCTCAACAACCAGATCGCGCAGGACTGACATGATGCAGGACCACGTCGAGGGCGCCCCGCTGATCCGCCCCTCAAGCACCGAACACCCACTCTACGACAATGTGGTGGATGCCTGCCGCACGGTGTTTGACCCCGAAATTCCGGTGAACATCTATGACCTCGGCCTGATCTACACGATCGAGATCAGTCCCGAGAATACTGTGGCAATCACCATGACGCTGACCGCGCCGGGCTGCCCGGTGGCCGGCGAGATGCCGGGCTGGGTCGCCGATGCGGTAGAGCCGCTGGCGGGCGTCAAGCAGGTTGACGTCCAGATGACCTTCGATCCGCCCTGGGGCATGGAGATGATGAGCGACGAAGCGCGGCTGGAATTGGGTTTCATGTAAGGCGGCCAATGCTGCGGCTTGAGAAAGTCGTATTGCACGCTTATCTTTGGCCCAGAAGGAGCTTTCGCATGTTCGGCATTCCCGGCAAGGCCGCCGTCACCCTGACCCCCGCTGCGGTGCAGCAGATCGCCCGTCTGATGGCGCGCGACAGCGCGGGGGGCCTGCGCATCGGCGTCAAGAAAGGCGGCTGCGCGGGCATGGAATACACGATGGATTATGTCCGCGAGGTGAACCCGCTGGACGAGATCGTGGAACAGGACGGCGCCCGCGTGCTGATCGCGCCGATGGCGCAGATGTTCCTGATCGGCACCGAGATCGACTATGAGACCAGCCTCTTGGAGGCGAAGTTCTCGTTCCGCAATCCGAACGTGTCCGAGGCCTGCGGCTGCGGCGAATCGATCAGGTTCAAGGACCCACCTGCCGCCTGAGTCTTCATTCGCAGCACCCGGCGCATCCGCGCGTTGCCTCTGGCGCGCATATTTGTCAAAGAGCAAATGCAAGGATGAGCAAGGGGATCATGCGATGCGCAAACTGGCGGCCGGAAACTGGAAGATGAACGGAACGGCGGCCTCACTGGCCGAGGTGGACGCGCTCGTGGCGGCGCATTCGACACCGGTCTGCGAGATGCTTTTGTGCCCGCCCGCGACGCTGATCGCGCAGATGGCCTGGGCTGCCAAGGGATCTGTGCTGAAGATCGGCGGGCAGGATTGCCACCCCAAGGCCTCGGGCGCGCATACCGGCGATGTGTCGGCGACAATGTTGGCCGATGCCGGGGCAAGCCATGTGATCCTTGGCCATTCGGAGCGCCGCGCCGACCATGGCGAAAGCGATTCGCTGGTGGTCGCCAAGGCGGCGGCGGCCTGGGCGGCAGGGCTGATCGCGGTGATCTGCGTGGGCGAGACCGAGGCGCAGCGTGACGCGGGCAAAACGCTGGATATGGTGGGCGCGCAACTGGCCGGATCGGTACCCCAGGGGGCCACGGCGGCCAATACCGTTATCGCTTATGAGCCGGTCTGGGCCATCGGCACCGGACGCACCCCGACCCTGGCCGAGATTGCCGAAGTGCACGGCCATATCCGCGCCAGGCTTGCGGCGCGATTCGGGGCCGAGGCGGCGGGGATGCGGATTTTGTACGGCGGCTCGGTCAAACCCTCGAACGCGACCGAAATCTTTGCGGTGGCCAATGTCGATGGCGCGCTGGTCGGCGGCGCCAGCCTGAAGGCCGCCGATTTTGGTGCCATCATCGCGGCGCTGTCGGCCTGATCGGTGCTGCCGGGGGCGACCTGAACGTGTCGCGCTTGGGCCAGACCGGGCCGAGGTGGGCGTGACAGGAAGGTAGCATGACGATTGGCTCTGCCCCCCTGCCGCTGCGCCCCGCCAACAGCCTGATGGCGGCGAACCTGATCTGCATGACCTCGATGCTGATCTGGGCGGCGGGTCTGCCGGCGGCCGACCGCCTGATCCCTCTGTTGCCGGGCGACCAGCTTGCCGCGTTGCGGATGGTGCTGGCCGCCGGGGCGCTGGTGCCGCTCTGGGC
>JBATAV010000725.1:0-7286 GCA_049662025.1 Paracoccaceae bacterium
TCTCCATCCCGGCGTCCAGCTCGGCCGATTGGTAGTGCCCGGCAATTGCTGCCCCATCGGCACCGTCCAGCACCGGCAGCGGCTCCAGCATGGCATGCGTATTGTCTTCCGCGCGCGTCATCGTCACGCCCTGCGGCCCGCGCGCCAGCACCACGCCGGGACAGCCAAGCGAGCCATCTGCCGCCAGCACCAGCCGGTCCGCCCCTCCGGCATGGTGCAGATCGGCATGGGTCCGCCCGCTTTCCAGCCGCGTCAGCAGCCCGTCCGGACCCATCCACTGGCCATCCCAGCCCTCGGGGACCGGCGCCTCGACCGCCGGTTTCCGGCCCATCGCCGCCTCGATCAGATGCAGCACCGCGCCATGCGCATCGGCCTCGTGGTTGAACATCACCACCACCGACAGCCGCGCCGCGCGCGCATGCTTGCGATGCGCCCTGAACCCGCGCAGGGCGCCGCCATGGCCGGTGCAGGCCAGCCCGGCAATCTCTTCCTGCGCCAGCCCGTAGCCATAGGCGGCAGGCGTGCCGTCGGCAAACACCGGTGGCACCGAAGCGCGGCGATAGAGACTGTTTTCGTCGTCACGCGTCGCATCGATCCAGCCCTCATAGGCCAGCATGTCCGACAGCGAGGCCGAAATCCCCGCATCCCCCACCCAGTAAATAGCGTTGTCGGCCGGAAAGAACCCGGTCGCATCGCTGCCCTCATACCCCACCACCCCATCCACCGGATGGCGGGTGTCGGCGGTCAGAACGGCGGTCTTCATCCCCGCCGGACCCCAGACATGGCTCTTGTACAGCGTTTCCAAGGGCTGGCCGGTTTCCGCCTCGATCATTTCGGACAGAATGCGGAAGTTGCAGTTGCAGTAGGAATACTGGCTGCCGGGCGGGAAGTGCCCGGTCTTCATCCGAGCAATCAGCGGCAGCGCATCCTCGCGCCGGAATGGCTGTTCGGCAAAGGCGCCCTGCAGCACAGTCAGCGCCCAGTAATCACGCAGGCCCGACTGGTTGTCGCACAGCTGCTTTGCCGTCGGCAAAGCCCCGGTAAAGGCGGGCAAAAAGGCTCTAACCTTGCCATCCAGCCGGGTCGGATCGCCCAGCGTCGCCAGCAACACCTGGCAGGTGAACTGCTTTGATATCGAACAGATCGGCAGCCGCGTGCCGGTCGTCATCGGCTGCGCGGTATCCGAATTGGCATAGCCCCAGGCGCGGGCGGCAATAACCTTGCCGTCCTGCATCACCCCCGCCACCCCGCCGGGGCCGGGAAAGCGTTTCGGCAGCGCATCAAGTGCCGCAGTCAAGCCGGTCATGTCTATCGTGGTCATCGCAGGTCATCCATTGCGGCAAGGGAAAAGCGGCGGCCCACATCCGGGGCCGCCGCAAAAGGCCTCAGTATGTCTTCACCGTTTCTTCCAGCCAGAACCGGCCCAGCGGGTTCTGCCCGAAATGCTCCACCCCCTTGCGGGTCACGCTGATGAAGGGGCTGTAGTAGAGGTCGAGCCAGTGCACATCGGCCTTGGCCTGCTTCTGGATCTCGGCATACATCGCCGCGCGCTTCACAGGGTCCATCTCCAGCCGGGCGGCTGCAACCAGATCCTTGACGGCGTCGTTCTTGTAGCGGGTCATGTAGTTCATGTTCACATCATGGCCCAGAACGAAGGTGGTCTTCTGGTCAGGGTCCAGAATGTCGTTGGTCCAGTAGTTGACGTCCAGGTCATAGTCGCCGTTCAGCAGCATGTCCCAGGTCTGGCTCGGGTCCACCTTCTGCAGGGTCACGGTGATGCCCACATTGGCCAGCTGTTGCTGGATCAGGATGGCAACCTGTTCCTGTATCTGGTCGCCGGAATCCAGCACATAGGTCAGGCTGACCGGCCCGACATTTGCCTCGGCCAGCAGGGCCTTGGCCTTTTCCGGATCAAATCCGCGCGCGCCATTGTCATCGCTGTGATACAGCGCGCCTGCGGGGATGTAGGAGTTTGCCACGGTGCCAAGATCGAAGGTCACCGCCTCGACAATCGCCTGCTTGTCGATGGCGTAGTCAATCGCCTCGCGCACCTTCACATTGTCCAGAAAGGGGTGTTCGTGGTTCAGCAAAAGATGGTCCTCGCGGGTCGAGGCGTCGGTAACCACCGTCAGGTTGGCATCCGTCTTCAGTTCCGCCACGCGCGAGAACGGCACATAGATCGCGGCGTCCAGCTCTCCGGCCTGCACCGCCAGCATCCTTGTGTTGTCATCGGGAATCGAGATCCACTGCACCCCGTCCAGACTGACCTTGGCGGCGTCCCAGTAATCCGGGTTCTTCTTCAGGATCACCCTGTCGCCGCGCCGCCATTCGTCCACCATGAAGGCACCCGACCCAACCGGCCTTTCGCCAAAGGCCTCTTCACCCAGCGTCTCCATCGCCGCCTTCGAGATGATCGAGGCCCCCGGCATCGCCAGCGTCGACAGGAACGGCGCCGAAGGGCCGCTCAGCGTGATCACCAGCGTTTTCGGGTCCGGCGTCTGCATGTCCTTGATGATCTTGTAGCTGTCCGACCACAGCGACAATTCGCTGTCACGAATGCGGGTCAGCGAATAGGCCACGTCCTCCGAGGTGACCGGCGATCCGTCCGAAAATTTGGCATCGCGCAGATGGAACGTATAGGTCAGCGCGTCGGGCGACACCTCCCAGCTTTCCGCAATGCCGGGAACCAGTTCCTTGCCGGCATTGTCCACCCGCACCAGAACGTCGAAAACGTTGGAGAACACCCAGAAATCGGTGTTCTGCGCGGTGGCGATGGGGTCGAATGTGGTGCCGTCCTCGCGCCGGCCAATCGTCAGCACGCCCTGCGCCTCGGCGTAGGATACCGCCGCAGTCGTCATCGCAAGGCCCAGAATGGCGGCCTTCGTCCAGGTTCTGATCATGTTGCAAGCTCCTCTGTGTTGGGGTTGATTATGCCGCCGTTGATGGGGCGGTCTGGGTCGATATCGGGAATGGCGGCGATCAGCGCCGCGGTATAGGCGCGTTCGGGGTGGTCAAAGACGCGGTGCGAGGGGCCGTCTTCCACCACCTCGCCATGATGCATCACCACCACCCGCTCGCACAGGTTGCGCACGATGGCCAGATCATGGGCAATGAAGATCAGCGTCAGGCCGCTGGAGGCGGTCAGTTGGCGGAACAGATCCACGATCTGGGCCTGAATAGTGACATCCAGCGCCGCCACGCATTCATCGGCAATGATCACCTTGGGGTTTACCGCCAGCGCCCGCGCGATGCCCGCCCGCTGGCATTGCCCGCCCGACAGGCTGCGCGGGCGGCGACTGGCAAAGCTGCGCTCCAGCCCCACCATGTCCAGAAGCTCCCCGATGCGCGGGGCGATGCGATCCTCCGGCGTCTCGCTCTGGGTGCGCAGCACTTCGGCCAGCGTCTCGCCCACCGTCATCCGCGGGTTCAGAGAGTTGAACGGGTCCTGAAACACCATCGCCGCGTCCGACCGCAGGCGCCGCAGCGTGCCTGCCCGGTCCGCCGTCAGATCGCTGCCCTGAAACACCACCTGCCCCGAAGTAACCGGCGTCAGTCCCAGCATCGCCCGCGCCAGCGTGCTTTTGCCCGATCCGCTTTCGCCCACGACCCCCACCGTTTCCCCCGGCCAGATCCGCAAGGACACCGTCTTCACCGCCCGCAACGCGCGCCGCTTGCGCAACAGCCCGCCGCTCAGCGGAAACTGCACCTCCAGCCCCTTCAACTCGAACACCGGCGCATGCGCGCGGTCCGGCGGCAGATGGTCCCCCGCCGTCGCCACCGACGGGTGCGAGGCGATCAGCGCCTTGGTATAGGGGTGCTGCGGCGCCGCCAGCAGGGCGCGCTTTTCGCCCACCTCCACCACCCGGCCCTCACGCATCACCGCGATACGGTCGCAGGTCTGCGCCACCACGCCCAGATCATGGGTGATCAGCACGATCGACAGCCCCCGGCGGTCGCGCAACTCCATCAGCAACCGCAGGATTTGTGCCTGAATGGTCACGTCCAGCGCCGTTGTCGGCTCATCCGCGATCAGAATCTCGGGGTCGCAGGCCAGCGCCACCGCGATCATCGCGCGCTGCCGCATCCCGCCGGAAAACTGATGCGCAAAACTGCCATAGGCGCGGGCCGGATCGGGGAATCCCACCTGCCCCAGCAGCGAAATGGCCTCGGCCTTCGCCGCAGCTGCACTCAGCCCCTTGTGGCGGATCAGCCCTTCCGAAACCTGCCCGCCGATCCGCATCACCGGGTCCAGATGGCTGGTCGGGTCCTGAAAGATCATCCCGATCCGCCGGCCCCGGATCGCCTCCATCCGGGTCAGATCCAGCGCCTGCCCGTCCAGCGAAACACCACCCGCCACAACCTGCAACGCCTTCGACGGCAACAGCCCGATGACCGAACGGCACAAGAGGCTCTTGCCCGACCCGCTTTCCCCCACCAGCCCCAGAATCTCGCCCCGGTTCAGCGAAACCGAAATATCGTCCAGCAACAGCCGCTCTTCGGCCCGATCACGGAACACCACGCTCAGCCCCGAAATCTCCAACTGCGCGGTCATTCCCGCGCCCCCATGATGTCGGCCAGCGCATCACCAGTCAGCGAGAACCCAAAGGCGAGCACCACGATGGCCAACCCCGGAAACAGCGTGATCCACCAAGCCTGGGTCAGAAACCCCTGCGCCTCGGCCACCATCACCCCCCATTCGGCAACAGGCGGCTGTACCCCAAGCCCCAGATAGCTGATCGCCGCGCCATTCAAGAGCACCAACACCGCATCCGACATCACGAACACCAAAGACCCCGCCAGCGCATTCGGCAGCAGATGCCGGAACATGATCCGCGCCTTGGAAAAGCCCAAACTCGCCGCCGCCACTGCGAAATCCTGCGTCTTCAGCACTAGGATCTGCGCCCTTATCAGCCGGGCGTAGCTGACCCAGCCGACCAGCGCCATGGCGATGTAGAAACTGCTCAACCCCGGCCCCAGAATGGCAATGATCGCCAGCATCAGCACCAGAAACGGAAAGGCCAGCACCACGTCGATGATCCGCATGAAGACAGCATCCACCCAGCCGCCGAAGAACCCCGCAACTGTGCCAACGAAGGTGCCGATCAGGAACGGAAACACCACCCCGATCACCGCAATCTGCAAATCGATCCGCGCGCCCCAGATCACCCGGGCCAGCACGTCGCGGCCAAAGTTGTCGGTCCCGAACGGATGCGCCCAGGATGGCGCCAGCAGCCGCGCCGCGCTGTCCTGAAAGATCGGATCATAGGGTGAGACCCAGGGCGCCAGAACCGCCAGACCGATGAAAAAGCCAAGAATTCCAAGCCCTGATGCTAGCATCGGGCGGCGGCCGAACAGACGGCTCCGGCGCGGCGCGGCAAGGGCGCTCACATCTCCACCCGCGGGTCCAGCGCCACAGTGACAATATCGGCGGCAAGGTTGATTAGCACGGTCGCCACCGCAAACGTCAGCGCCACCCCCTGCACCACCATGTAATCGCGGCTGAAGATGCCGCGCACCATTAGCTGCCCCAGCCCCGGCAGCGCAAAGACGGTTTCCACCACCACGGTGCCGCCGATGAGCCAGCCGATGTTGACCGCCAGCAGGTTCACCGTCGGAACCAGCGCATTGGGCACCACATGGCGCCAGAACACCACGCCCTCTGGCATGCCCCGCGCCCGCGCCGCCGTGGCGATGTCGGAACTCAGCCCCGCCACCATCCCCGCCCGCAAGGACCGCGTCAGCACCGCCGAAAGCGACAGCGCAATGGTCAGCCCCGGCAACACCAGATGCACCAGCTTGTCGGCAAGCGTCTCGCCATAACCCGACACCGGCAGCCACTCCAGCTTGACCGAGAACAGGATGATCAGCATCGCCCCCAGCCAGAACGACGGAAACCCGATCCCGGCCGTCGACACCACCCGCACCGCATGATCCGCCACCGTCCCCTGCCGCCGCGCCGAGATCGCCGCAAACGGCACCGCGATCAGCAGCGCCAGCACCACGCCCACCACCACCAGTGCCAGCGTCGGCTCGATCCTTGTCGCAATCAGGCGCAGCACATCGATCTTGTACAGCGTCGACCGGCCCATCTCGCCGGCGCCAAGGTTTTTCAGGAAATACAGGTATTGCGCCCAGATCGGCTGATCCAGCCCGTATTGCGCCCGGATGTTGGCAATCGCCGTCGGTGTCGCCCGCGCGCCCAGCAGGACGCGCGCAGGGTCGCCCGGAATCAGCCGCACCATCACGAAGATGATGATCGAAATGCCAAACAGCACCGGCAAGAACTGCAAGGGCCGGAACAGGACAAAGCGATAGCGGTGCATGCGGCCCAGGCCCCCTGCCCTGCTTCGCGCCGTTTCCATGGACAAGAAAAGCCCCGTCCCCGTCACCTGCGCGCAGATGCCGGAAAGCGGGGCCCTATTGCCGAATATGTGGCGTCAAGTAACAGCCAGTCCCGCCGCCACGTCAAGCCCGTTGTGAATGGCTCAGACCGCCACCACTTCCACCCGCTGCGCCTGCGGTTCCACTGCCTCGGCCAACCGCAACAGATGGTTTGTGGTCAAGCAGGAGGCATGAAACGGCATCGGTGCCAGATGTGTTGCGAGGTCTTTCCGTTAACTACCTCCACGCTGGATCGCGAGCTTTCCAGGGAAGGTGACGACCAGTGAGGGGTGGTCAAGTACGCATCCCTGATCGCTGACATTGCCGTTGTCGGAAGATCCCGGTCAATCGGACTTGGCGCATGGATGAAACTTAAGTGAAGGTCCGCGGCGACCGGGCCTATCCGTTGGCTGGCAGATGAATGCAAAGCAATCGCCGAGGAGTCCCAGCGGGTGGTCGACAAGGCCCCCTCTCGCCGTTTTCAGTCAAACCGCTGCCGGGATCATTCGCGCAAGGGGCACTGACGTCTCCGCGCGCATTCCGAACCCGGTCTGCGGTCACCGTTCCGACGCCGCCAATGCGTTCGAGATCTTTCAATTTCGGACGGGGGTTTTCCGGACCGGTCATTTCCTCTCCCGCCAGTTTCGCCGAGATCAGATGAACCTGGCAGGGCGATTGAAGCAATTCAATCAGCCAAGGCAGGGCGGCCCAGGACGAGTTTCCAGGTGGGATGGCCGCCCCATCCGGAACGCGACAACACTTCAGAAAAATGGCCGAAAGGCATGTGTGGATACCCCCGCTTGCGCAAGTGATTTCGTGATCTCCATGATCAAGTGACCGGCTGCTAACATGTGTAAGGCCTTTGTGCGCGGCCTTTGATGCCGCTGGCCGGTATGGTGATGCGC
>JBATAV010000726.1:0-3969 GCA_049662025.1 Paracoccaceae bacterium
TTTCAGCATGCCCACCCCGAGGTGTTGAAGCGGATGGCGCGGCCCGCAGCGGCTGCAAAGACGTTGGATGAAATCGCTGCCTGGCGGGCGGTTTGCCCCGATATCACGCTGCGCTCGACTTTCATCGTCGGCTATCCCGGCGAGACGGAGGCCGAGTTCCAGACCCTGCTGGACTGGCTGGACGAGGCGCGGCTGGATCGGGTCGGGGCGTTTCGCTATGAGAACGTCAAGGGCGCGCGGTCGAACGATCTGCCGGACCATGTGCCGGAGGACGTGAAGGAAGACCGCTTTGCCCGCTTCATGCAGAAGGCGCAGGCGATCTCGGAGGCAAGGCTGGCCGCCAAGGTGGGCAGCCGGCTGCAGGTGATCGTGGATGCGGTGGATGAGGAAGGGGCGACCTGCCGGACAAAGGCCGATGCGCCGGAGATTGATGGCAACCTTTATATTGATGAGGGTTTCGACGGGCTGGCGGCGGGCGATATCGTCTGGGTCGAGGTGGACGAGGCGGGGGAATATGATCTTTGGGGACGACTGGTCTAGCCGGTGTCCCGAGTCGGGACACTTTATCAGATCCATTGATTTCAATGGGTTGGCATCACGGCTTTAGGGAATTGTTAACCTTTGCTGCGGTCTCGGCACCGGTCCGTCGCGCCCGGCCTTGCACTTGCCATCGCGCCGCGGATCTGGCCTTAGTGACCGATCGGCATGTCAGGGACCCACAATTGCAATGAAGAAGATCATCAACTTTGTGGCCCTGGCGATCCTTGCCGGGCTGGCGGTCGTCTACTTTACGCGTGGGCCGAATGTCCTGCTGGGCGGGCCATCGAAAAGCGCCATCGTCGAGGGCGCCCGCGCGGCGATGGTTGCCACCGCGCCCGGCCCGGCCGAGGCCGATCTGGCCAAGGCCGCTGGGATCTCGCCCAAGGGGTTGTGCAGCAAGGCGACCGACGGCGGCTGGGCCTGTATCGTCGAGGTTCAGACCGACGGCGCCGCACCGACCACCTTTGTTGCCGTTCTGAAGAAGGGCGCGGACGGAGTCTGGGTCGCGGGCGAATAGCGCCGCGCCGCAGTTTCCGCTTTGCCCCCGGCAGGATTTCGCGCTTAGATCGGCCCGTAACCCACCCGCCGCGCCCCCCCGCCGCAGCCGCCCGCCGCAGCCGCCAGAAATTGGAGCCAGCCATGACCGACACCCCCCATATCGCGCAGAAAGCCCCCTATCCGGTCGAGGTGGAGGCGGGGAAAAGCTATTTCTGGTGCGCTTGCGGCAGGTCGGCGAAACAACCCTTCTGCGATGGCAGCCACAAGGGTAGCAGCTTCGTGCCGTTGAAATTCACTGCCGAGGAGACGAAGAAGGTCTTCCTTTGCGGCTGCAAGCACAGCGCCAACAAGCCGTACTGCGACGGCAGCCACAAGACGCTGTGACCGGCCCCCGAAACCAAAGGCGAGGTGGTGATTGCGCGGGTTGCAAAAGGCCCTGATGGCCGCGTTTGCGGTCTTGACGCTGACCGCTCTGCCCCTGCGGGCAGAGGTGTTTCAGACGCTGGAACTGATGCGGCAAGAGGCGCTGATCAGAGAGGGCGTCGTCTCGGCGGTGATCGACGTGGCGGACCGCTCGTTGAAGGTGACGATGGCGGATGGCTCCGACATGACGGTGTCGCCCGACAATCTGGACCTTGTGCTGAACGGAATCGAGTCAGAGGCCGACCGCAAGGCCGAGGTGGCGCATTTCATGGCGCAGATCGACCGCGCAGGCGGCGAAAAGGTTCAGATCACGCCCGAGGTGCTGGCCCTGTTGCGCCCGGTGATCGCGGCCGAGGCCCTGTTTGGCGGGACCGATGCGGCGGCGCTGCCGCTGTGGTCGGTGCCGGTGGCGCCGGGGCTGGCGCAATACATGGTGATCGATGCGCCGGGGTCGGTCAGCTATGTGACCGGGGATGTCATTGCCGAAAGCGGGGTCGAGGCGCCTGTCCTGCAGGCCCGCGCGGCCGAAAACCTGCGCGGCCAGATGGCGCAGATGCAGATGGAAGAGATCCTGGCCCAGCCCTGGATTGCGGGCGTGGTGCTGGACGGGTTTTATGAATGCAGCCTGATGACGCTGCCCGAGGTCTGGGTTGATCTGGCGGCCAAGCACGGCCGGATCGGCGCCACCTGCCCATCGCGCGGGCAACTGATCGTCTTTGACGCAAGTGAGGCCGAAGCTGCAACCATCCTGCGCGGCTTCATCGACGAGAACGCGGCCGCCTTTCCCTATCCGGTCTCGCCCGCACTTTACGCCTGGACCGGGGACGGCTGGGCAGTGATCGACGACTAGCCGACCAGCACCACCACCCAGGCCACGCCGCCCGCAAGCGCCGCCAGCGCCACGCCGGCGCTGCCGCAATCCTTGGCCTTTCGGGCAAGGGGGTGGGTTTCCAGCGAGGTATGGTTCACCGCCTCTTCTATGGCGGTGTTCAGCAGTTCCGCCGCCAGCAGCAACAGCCCCAGCGCCAGGATCAGGGCGCGTTCGGCCGGGGTCAGGTTCAGTGCAAAGGCCAGCGCGGCAGAGGCGATGTTCACCACCGTCCATTGCCGCAGGGTTTTCTCGCTGGCCCAGGCGGCGGACCAGCCGTGCCAGCTCCAGATCACGGTATTGGCAAAGCGCCGTGCCTCGGCCCGCAGGAATTCCATCCGCCCCTCCCTGTCCCCGAGGGGCAGGTTAGCCGCCCGCGCGCCTTGCGTCGAGAAGGGTGCGCACGCAGGTGACGACATGGGCAAAGCGGTCGCCGCCCAGATGCACGCCGCCATACCAGCGGGTGACGACGACGACGAAATCGGCCAGGGATTCGCGTTCCAGCATGCGCAGGATCACCGCGCCGGCGCCGGATTCGCCGTCATCGTTCTTCAGCGGCCCTTCGGTTGACGACAAGAGCGCCCAGCTGTTGTGAGTGGCCTTGGCAAAGCGCTTTTCGCGGCGGAGCGTGGCGACAAAGCCCTCGGCCCCGGCGCGGCCCTGAACCGGGCCGCCCGAGACGGCATAGCGCGAGCCACGGTCGCGGATCACATCGTCGATACGGATCATGCCGCCTTCTGGACCCGGGCGGCAGGGGCCGTCAATGATGTATCCGGGGGGCGCACGGGGGGCGCGGGCAAAGCCAACCTACTGCGAAACCGACAGGGCCTCGATCGCGGACTTGTTGGGGCAGAAGTCGGGGATCGCGGTTTCCGCCCCCGATTTCGCCAGCCAGCGATCGCAGGCGTCCGAGTTGGTGCAAAGGTCGCATCGACCGATGATTTCGGCCAGCTCTTCGCGGTTCAGCCAGCCATCGACCACGGCGCGCGTGAGATTGACGCCGCTGATCCGCGCCATGCCACGGGTCAGCCACCAAGCGCGAGGAGAATCCGGGTATCCGATCATGTGTCACCTCTTCGCCATTGCGAGGACCATGGTCCAAGGGTGCCTGCAAAGCCCCGGCCGGGCCTTGACGCAGATCAACTGCCGGTCAGGCGCCCGTCAGGCGGCGGACAGTCCGCGCCACCAGCGCCTTGCGTTCTGCGTTGGGCGGATGGCTGGCCAGGAACGATGCCCCCGGATCGGGCAGGCGGTCGAAGAAGGCGGCGCCATGCACCGGGTCAAAGCCCGCATCCAGCGCGATTTCGGTGCCAAGGGCGTCGGCCTCCAACTCGAACGCCTTGGAATAATGCTGCGCACCGTCGGCGGCACCAAGGTCCTGCGCCTTGCGCACCTCGTCGGGCGTCAGCCCCGAGGATTGCGCGATCACCCCGGCCAGAATGGCGCCGGCCATCGCCTGTTCCTGCCGGCGCGGGATGTGGCCGGCGATGTGATGCGCGGCCTCGTGGCCCATCACGAAGGCCAGTTCGTCGGCATTCCGCGCCATGGCGATCAGCGACAGGGTGAAGACGACGTAGGGGCGGCCCTGCCGGCCAAGCGTCTGGTAGGCGTTGGGCGGAAGGACGGGGTTGTCGTCGACG
>JBATAV010000727.1:0-1577 GCA_049662025.1 Paracoccaceae bacterium
CATCGGGCCTGACCGGGCTAGAGGTTTTTGGCTACGATGAAAAAGACGACAGCCCGGCCTCGGATTTCTCGGATGCCGAACGCTTTTTCACACTGCCGCAGGGCGAGGATGACGACGAGGACGAGGACGAAAAAGGCAAGCGCCGCTGATTGCTGCGCTGACGGTGAATTTGCCCCGGGGTCGGAAACGGCGCCGGGGTTTTTCTTTGCATGACGGGACTTGTCATTTGAGTGTGGACGGCACCAGGCGCATGATGACGGCATAGAGAAAGAGACTTAACATCTTGTTTTGAATTGTATTTCCCATAGCGTGACAGGTTGCCCGCCCTCTGTCGGGTCCGTCACTCCCGGTGCTTACCCGCCCCGGTCCGGCATGTCCCCCGCCGGGCCGGGGTGTTTCGTTTCAGCGCGTCCGCATCCCGGCGCGGAAGGCGCGGTCGAGGAAATCCGCCGACTGCCGCAGATAGGCTTCGACATTCGACCGGCGGAAAACGCCGTGCCCTTCGTTTTCAAACAGCATCACTTCATGCAGGATGCCCGCCGCTGTCAGTTCCCTGACGGCTGTATGGGTGTTTTCCGGGCCCACATTGCTGTCGGCCAAGCCATGCACGATCATCACGTGGCCCCGGATCCGGTCGATGAACCGGCCGGGCGAGGCGTTGTCGTATTTCTCGGGGAATTCTTCCGGCGTGCCGCCCATCATTTCTTCGGAATAGGCGCGGCCGTGGGGCATTTCGGTGGCGTGGTAGTCGATATCCAAGCGGTACATTCCGCACATCGGAATCGCCGCCGTGACCAGATCGGCGGCGCGGGTGATGGCGAACCAGCTGGAGAAGCCACCGTAGGAATTGCCCGCAACGGCGACCGGGCCAGGGATGCCCGCAGCGCGGGCGGCTTCAAGCCCTGAACGGATGTCAGCCTGTTCGCGTCCGCCCCAACCGTCGTCCTTCACCGCCTCGCGGTGGGCATAGCCGAAACCGGTGGAGCCGCGATAGTTGGGGTCAAGGACAGCATAACCGCAGGCGACCCAGAACTGGATTTTCGGGTTCACCCAGTCTTCGGAATGCCAGGTGGGGCCGCCATGGACATATCCGACCAGGCCCTTTGGCTGGCCTTGGGGGCGGTAGAGCCAGCCCTGCATGGCGCGGCCATCGGGGGCGGTCCAGCGGAAATCCTCTGGCGCGGTGTAGCGGCGGGCGGGTTCGGCGGGCGCACGGAATATGACACGGCAGGTGCCATCGGCGGCCACTGCCACCAGATCATGCGGCGCATCGGCGTCATAAGCCTCGGCCAGCCAGCCGCCATTTTGCAGGGCGGCATGGGGCAAAAGGCTGCGGCGGCCGGATTGGTTGGGCAGGGGGCGGATTTTGCCTCCTTCGATCAGCGCGGTGCGGGTGTGGCTTTGGTCGTGATGGATGACGGCGAAGGCGGGCCCAGTGCCGGCCAGCGCCGCGAACGGGCGCAGCGCGGGCTCTTCGACCAGCCAGTCCACCGCGCCAGAGGAAAGGGTAAGGATGCCCAACCCGTCGTGCCCGTCACGGTCACCGGCAAAGGCGATGCGATCGTCATCCAGCCAGA
>JBATAV010000728.1:0-3018 GCA_049662025.1 Paracoccaceae bacterium
TCCAGGATCGGCTCGGCCACCACGAAGCACAGGACCATCGCCACCAGAAAGGTCGCGACCGACCAGATCAGCCGGTTGCGCAATTCCGCCAGATGCTCGACCAGGGGGGCGGCGCTGTCCTCGATCTCATCCACGCTCATGCCGTCTCACCCGCGGGCTTTTCCACCTTCTTGCGCACCCGGCCCGCGCGTTTCGGTGCCGGTTCCGGTGCTGGTGTCGGCTCTGGCTCTGTCGCGCCTTCGGCGACCTTGCGCAGCTTCGCCGCGGCTTCCGAGGCCGCCGCCTTGCGTGCCGCCGCCTTCCGGGCCAACGCAGCCGTCTCCGGCCCGGTTTCCGCAACCGCAGGCGCCTTGGCCGCAGCTTCCCCCGCAGCCGCTGCTGTCGCAGGTTTTTCCGCAGTGGGCGCCGTCGGCTTGGCCGCGTTTTTCAACGGGTCCCATTTTTCGAACTTGTCGGCGGCCGATTTCACCGCGTCCAGACCCATCGCTTTCGCGCTGGTGGCCTTCTTCAGGTCCTCGGCCACGTCCTTGATGCCAGATTCCTTGGCCGCCTGCTCCATGGCGCGGGAAAACTCGCGCCCCATCGCGCGCAGCTTGGCGGTGAACCGCCCAAGCTCGCGGAACATGCCGGGCAAATCCTTCGGGCCGATCACGATCAGCGCGACGATCCCAACGACCATCAGTTCAGCCCAGCTCAAATCCATCGTCCCGCTCCGGGCGGCTCTTTGCCGATCAGGCCTTGTCCTTGGGCTTGTCGTCTTCGGGCGTCACGTCCTTGGCCGCGTCGGCCTTGGCCGCCTCGATCTCGGCCGAGCCATCGGTCACGCCTTTCTTGAACGCGGTGATGCCCTTGCCCACCTCGCCCATCAGGCTGGAAACCTTGCCTTTGCCGAACAGCACCAGCACCACCACCGCAATCAGCAGCAGGCCGGGAACGCCAATGTTACCGAGTCCCATGAAAAATCCTCCATCCATCTGCCCCAGTCAGCGGGGCCGCGCATCCGTTCATTGCCCTATTAGGGCCAGCCGTGGCATGGTTCCAAGACCGAAACCTCTTGCAGCCCCTCTTCAACTGACAGTATTTTGTCGGTAGGGCGGGGTTCACCCCGCCGTCCTTTTTTTTCCAAAGACCTCGCACGGCATGAAACGCGACGCCCGCCTCTTCGACCTGATCCAGATCCTGCGCGACGGCAAGCTGCATACCGCGGCCGAACTGGCAAGCGCCCTGGGCGTCTCGCCCCGCACAATCTGGCGCGACATGGCGATGATGGCCGAAACCGGTCTGCCCGTGATCGGCGAGCGCGGTCTGGGCTACATCCTGCGCTCGCCCCTGATGCTGCCCCCAACCATGCTGACCCAGGACGAACTCGACGCCCTGACCCACGGACTGCGCCATGTCGAGGCCACCGACCCCGCCCGCGCCCGCGCCGCCCGCAGCCTGATGACCAAGATCGCCACCCTGCTGCCCCAGGCCGGATTCGAGCCGCCGCCCTGAGGCCCCAACCGGCCTCACCGGGCCTGTTTCACCCCGAAGACGAAGCAGCGGTCGCGCCGGATCATCAACCACAGTGCCGTCCCTGCTTTGGGCAAGAACACCCCTGGCACTGCTGCGGTCAGCTTCGATCCATCGAACTCCATACGGAAATCCACCAGACTTTCGCGCCCCAGGTAGCGCGCCCGGATCACCTCGCCCTTCGCCGGTGTGCCATCCATCGACGTCGGATTCGGGCCTCGCCCGGCGCGGTCGAAGTCGATCTTCAGATGCTGGGGACGAATCACGATCTCGACCGGGCCACCATCGGCATGGCCCGGCGTCAGGAAATCACCGAACGGCGTCGCCGTCAGCGCTCCCCGAGAGATACCCAGGATCACATTGATATCACTGAAGAAGGCCGCCGCCGCCTTGTCCACCGGGGCATTGTAGACATTATAGGGCGCGCCGCGCTGCACGATCTTGCCGCCACGCATCAACGCGATCTCATCGGCCATCCGCATCGCCTCGTCCGGCTCATGCGTCACCAGCACGACGCCCGCGCCCTCTTCCTTCAATATCTCCAGCGTGGTGTCGCGGATGCCGTCGCGCAGCCGGTTGTCGAGGCCGCTGAACGGCTCGTCCATCAACATCACACGCGGTTTCGGTGCCAGCGCGCGGGCCAGCGCAACCCGCTGCTGCTCGCCCCCCGACAGCTGATGCGGATGCTTGGTGCCAAACCCCGCCAGATTCACCCGCTCCAGAAGTTCGCCCACCCGCCGGGCCTTCACCGCCCGGTCGCCCGACAGGCCGAAGGCCACGTTCGCCTCGACCGTCAGATGCGGAAACAGCGCGAAATCCTGGAACATCATGCCGACGCCGCGCCGTTCGGGCGGAAGGTGCAGCCCTGGCCCGGCCATCTGCCGCCCGTCGATCCAGACCTCTCCCTGATCGGCGCGGTCGACACCGGCGATGATCCGCAAGGTGGTGGACTTGCCGCAGCCCGACGGACCCAGCAGACAGGTCACCTGCCCGGCCGCCACCGACAGCGACACATCATCCACCACCGGCCCGCCTCCGAAAGCGCGGGAAATTCCCCTGATCTCCAGCCTTGGGGCGATCGCGGTCATCCGGCCTCCTGCGGTTTCCTTGGTAAAACGCTCAGGTAAGCCGATAACAGCCTCGCTTCCGTCCGACAACCCCCTCGCCCGACACCCCCCCGGCCCCAGACGCGACGGGCGGTGAAACAAAGGCGCGCCTGCCGGCGCAAGCCATGGTGTCTGGCCAGTGTGGCACCCGGTGCCGATGGCGGCTGATGAGGGGCGCCGCCGCTTGACCGGGGTGCCGGCTTACAGCGTCGCGTTGGTTGCCCCGCCGTCCAGCAGGATGTTCTGCCCGACGATGAACCCTGCATGCACCGAACACAGGAAGGCGCAGGCCGCACCGAAGTCCGCCGCCGTGCCGTAGCGCCCGGCCGGAATGGTTGCGGCGCGTTCGGCGCGAGCCTGATCCATGCTGATGCCGCGCGTCTTGACCACGCCGCCATCC
>JBATAV010000729.1:0-2123 GCA_049662025.1 Paracoccaceae bacterium
CATGGGAACAAGGGCCTTTGTCTTCGGGGGCATCCTCATTGCGGCAGCGGTCAGTGCCGCCTCCGTTCAGGCGCAGGAATTCCAGCTCAACTGGGGGCACTATCTGCCGAACGGCCCCTTCGCCGAAGTGGAACAGGGTTTCGCCGATGCCGTCGAGGAACGCACCGAAGGGCGCGTCAAGATCAATATCGTCTTCGCCGGCGGGCTGGGTGCGGGCAACGAGTTGCTGACCCTTACCAGCCGCGGCGCCATCGATATGGGGGCCATCGTTCCGGGATACTTCGCCGATCAGCTGTTGTTCGCAAAGGCCCTGCAGGTTCCCTTCATCTTCGATTCACCCGAGCAAGCGATCAAGGTTGCGAACTATTCATTCAAGGAAATTCCGGCCTTCGCCGAAGAACTCAAGGCGCTCAACGTGCGGCGGCTGTTCCACCAGCCGCTTGGCTCGTATTACACGGTCGGACCTTCGGACGACTGCAAGACGCTTGAGGGGTTGAAGGGCAAGAAGATCCGCACCTTCGGCTCGGACATTCCCAAGATGATGACCGCCGTCGGTGCGGTGCCGGTCTCGGTGGCGCCGGGTGACCAGTACGAGGCGCTTGAACGCGGCACACTGGACTATGGCTATGTGAACCTTGGCCATATCGAAGCCTACCGGCTGGTCGAGCCCGGCCCCTACATGTGCGGGGCATCGCTGGCGATGGTCGGGCACATGATCGTCATCAACGAGGACGTCTGGCAGAGCATGCCCGCAGACATCCAGACCATCATCGAGGAAGAGGCCGCCAAGTCGCAGGACCACTATGTCGAATGGGTGATCGCCAACGAAGCCGCGGCTGCCAAGCGGCTGACGGCGGCCGGCGGCACCATCATCCCGATCGGCGACGACTATCTGGCGGCCTGGAAGGCGGCAACGCCCGATCTGCTACAACAATGGGTCGAGGAACTGGACAGCCGCGGCAAGGGCGAAGAGGCCGCCGTCGTGGCGGCGAAGTGGCGCGAGTTGACCGCCGACTGAGGTGGGCGTGCCGGCGTTCGGGCGGTGTCGCCGCTCGGACTCCTTGCCGCAATGGGGGTAACAATGAATCGCCTTTCTCGCAGTCTTGAAATTCTTGCCTTCGTTGCGGTGCTGCTTGGCGGCATCGGCCTGATGATCTCGATGTTCCTCGGCGTCGGGGACGTGATCGGCACACTGTTCGGCGCCCCGCTGCTGGGCGCGCTGGAGATCACCGAGAGTACGATGGTGCTGATCGTGTTCGGCGGGCTGGCCTATGCGCAGATCCGCCACCGCCATCTTCGGGTTGAACTGGTCTATCTCTGGGCCGGGCCGCGGATGCGCTCGGTCATGGACATCATAGCGTCATCAAGCGCGATCGTGTTCTTTTCGCTGCTGACCTGGCAGGGCTGGAACGAGGCAATCTACAGCCTAAGCATTTCCGAGGCGACCACCGGGCTGGTGCGCCTGCCGCTGTTTCCCGCCCGGTTCTCGTTGGTCTTTGGTGCGGGCCTGATGGTCCTGCAACTTGTTCTCGACCTGTTGGGCGACATCCGCCACTTCGGCAATCCGCAGGTCTTCGACCTGGTGCCCGCCGAATGACCGGTCGTGCCATTTTAGTAAGAGGAACGACCGATGCTTGATCCGGCGACCGCCGCTTTTGTCGCAACCGGGCTGGTCGCGTTCCTTTTGATCGCCGGAGCGCAGATCGGGGTCTCGCTTGGCCTTGGCGGGTTGCTGGGCATGTATCTTACGATCGGGCCGAAGGGCGCCGTTGCGCAACTGGCCACGATACCGTTCAGCACCACAAATTCGTTCACGCTGGCGGTCATTCCGCTGTTCATCCTGATGGGGTCGATGGCCACACAGGCCAAGCTGACGACCGACCTATACACCGCCGCCTACAACTGGGTCTCGCGGCTGCCGGGCGGACTGGCGATGACGACGACGATTGCCTCGGCTGCGTTCGGTGCGGCCTCTGGCTCCACCATCGTCAATGCGGCGGTGTTCACCCGGATGGCGATGCCCGAGATGACCGAACTGGGCTACAGCAAGCGCCTGAGCGCCGGGTGCATCGCGGCCTCCGGCACTCTGGCGGCGATGATCCCGCCCAGTGTGCTGATGGTGA